>JBJMGO010000039.1:0-5891 GCA_045807825.1 Pyrinomonadaceae bacterium
GAGATGACGTCGATGGCCGTGCGAAACCGCTCAAAGATCTGAAACAGCGCGGACATAAAGCCGTACGCTCCGAGCATTCGGGCAGACGTGATGCGGAGGACGGTGATGTTCTTTTTGTGAGCGATGGACTTGATCTTGGTCGGAGTCTCACCGGACTCGGCTACGATCATCGTGCCCGTCGCCGTAGGCTCGAAAGTGTTGCACACGCGGACAGGAACGCTCGTATCGATTGCGGGCTTGATCGTCTTTGGATGGAGGACCTTCGCGCCAAAATACGCGAGCTCAGCAGCTTCTTCATAAGAAAGAACGGGAATCGTCCTCGCGTCTTTGCAGATCCGCGGATCGCAGGTCATGACGCCCGTGACGTCGGTCCATATCTGTAGCTCGCTCGCATTCAATGCAGCCGCCACGATGGCCGCCGTGTAGTCGGAGCCGCCGCGTCCCAACGTCGTCGTCTCACCGGCACGATTACCGGCTATGAAACCGCCCATCACGGAAACCTCGCCAGCAGCGATCAGCGGCGCAAGCTCGAGCCGTACGAGGTCATTTGTCTCATCGATCTGCGGCACGGCGGCGCCGAACTCGTCATCGGTAACGATGACCCTTCGCGAGTCCACCTGACGTGCCTTAGCTCCACGGCTCTTGAGAACCTCCGCCAGCAGCCGCGACGACAACTGCTCGCCGTAGGAGACGACCGCGTCTTTCAACATCGGAAGCGGCAGGCTCCGCCGCTGGACACGTACGAGCAGATCGCTGATCTCCTCCCGAGCGTATGCCAGCTCCTGATCAAATTCATTCGACGCATGCCCGAGAAAGTGCGTCCGCACGTCCACATGCCTCTCAAAGTGCGGCTCAAGCGACGCGAATGCTGCCTCGGCGTCGCCCGCACGAGCGGTCCCGAACGCCGCAAGCAAAGCATCGGTGACGCCGGTCATCGCCGACACCACGACCACGGGCTGCCGTTCCAACTGTGTCGTAACAACGTGGATCACGCGCTCAAAAGCGGCGACGTCGCCAACCGACGTGCCGCCAAACTTCATCACTGTTGGACCGCTATTGCTCAAGTTAGCCGTGCCTGCCGTAAGCGAATCATTCTACGACAGAACAGCCTCCGAGACACCGCAGGTTCAGCGGTTTCCGCTGCCTTTGCCACGGGGATCGGCGTTCTTATCCTCCCGCCTTGTGCCTCCCGTGTGTTTACCCCCGCTCACGCCACCGGACCTTGTGCCGGCTCCGTTGCCGGCCTTTGAACTGGTCGGGATGTTGTCGTCCTTCTTTTTTTCCATAAAGGATAGAGCGTCACGGCCGTCCCTTGTGTGCACGGCCGGCATTCTGCTTCTCAGAGTCGGACTTGCCCACACCGGCGTTGTTACCCTTCTCACCAGGGTCCATCGAGCGCCCCTGCTTCTTTATCGTACCGCCCTTGCCGCCCTTCTCACCCTGCCGCGGCGGACTCTTGACGCCCGTTCCCGCACCAAAATTCTGCTTAGCCATAAAACACCTCCAGTGCTTACAGACTACTCAGGCGTGGGCGACGAAATTGTTTTGGCGATTACGCAAAGAAGCGAAACCACAGATGAACGCAGATAGACACAGATGAGGTCATCCCTCATTTATCTGAGTTCATCTGTGTTCATCCGTGGTTTCCGTTTCTTACCCGAACATAACGGATCCGCCGTTGATGTTGAGGATCTCGCCGGTGATATGCCGCGACCAGTCAGAGAGCAGAAAGCATATCGACAATGCAACGTCATCGGTGGTCGCAATGCGATGGAGTGGGATCGAGTCGAGGACGCTCTGCTCGTAGTCTTTGTCCTCAAAGACCGGCCTCACCATCGCGGTCTCGATCCAGCCGGGAGCGACGGCGTTGACGCGGATCCTTGGGGCAAGCTCGGCGGCGAGAGCCTTGGTCATTGAGATCTGGCCGCCTTTGGAAGCGGAGTAGTTGGAATAATTCGCTTCGCCGCGCTGTCCTGCTGTTGACGAGACCATCACGATCGAGCCGGAGGGGCGTTTTTTCATCGCCGGGACGCACGTCTTTGTACACGCCCAGACGGATTTCAGATTTGTGTTGATGATCTTGTTCCAGAGTTCCTCGCTCATCTCCTCGATCGGAGCGCCGTCCCAGACACCTGCGTTGCAGACCAGAAGGTCTATGCACCCGAATTTATCGAGAGCAGCCTCGGCCAAGTGCTTTGCTCCTCCAAACTCGGACACATCAGCTCCGACCGCGATCGCGTCCACGCCTTTCGCCCTGCAAAGCTCGACCGTCTCCGCCGCCTCGCCTGAGTTGCTGAGGTAATTGACGACCACATTCGCACCACCCTCAGCGAGCCGAAGCGCAGTCGCGCGACCGACGCCTCGCGATGCACCCGTGACGATCGCGGTTCTACCCGCAAAGATATCATTGGGCAGTGGAATGCCGACTACATTCTCGCTCATCAGATGCAGCTATTTTTGCAGGTAAACAGCCGGCTGACAAGAACCTCCCGTCAGCACGCCTATGTGGAGCAGAATGACGCGTAAGATCTGAATTCCGCTCACCGCGACCTGGGCGCAAAAAACGCGAATCAGCGACTAGCAGGATCGAGGCCCTCTGCTTCATATCCGCCGTCAAGGCTTCGCTTAGTCAGGTAGCCGGCCAATGATATCAATAAGAATGAGGCAAGGAGATAGAGGCCGAAGGCGTGAGGGTTTAGTGCCATGGCGAGATGGCAGAAGGCTGCAGAGACAAACGCCACGGAAGTCACAGCTCCCACGACCAGCAGATATCTCAGATCGGACAATCTACCGATCCCCATCATGATCAAAAATATGCTCACCACGCCTGCGCCGATCGCTCCAAAGTCCATGTCCGGCCCCGGCTCTCGGTAAAAGTTGAAGAAGACGAGCCCGATCATGATCTGCTGCATTAGGGCGACACCGGGACCATACACAAACGTCCATTTCAGCAGCGTCACGAGGACGTCCAGACCCTTGGTGACGCGATCCGGACTTGGCTGAATTGCCACGATCCCCGCTTCCACGACCTCGAGAGGCAGATGATCGGTCACGTCACAGAAGCGGTAGTGGTTTATGTCCGTTTCTTCGGCATGTAGGGGTTTTTGCATATAATCAGAACCCGAACAGCTAAAGCGGGCCACCGTCTAGTTTAAACAATGTTGGCACCTCTCTTCAATCACTTTATTCATGCATGACGCCGGCTCCTTAGACCAGCAACCCATCGCCTGGACGCCCTCTGACGAGGTCATTGAGCGTTCACGTCTGATGAAATTCATGCGACAGATCGGCGTCGCTACGTTCGACGAGCTCTATCAGCACTCGATCAATGATGTAGAGATCTTTACTGCCGAGGTGCTCAGCTTCCTCGACATCAACTTTGACCCGCCCTATGACAAGCTCCTTGACTCGAGCGAAGGCATCGAATTCCCAAAATGGTGTGAGAATGGCGGCCTCAATATCACCACCGTGTGCGTAGATCGCTGGATAGGCACGATCGGCGATCAGCCGGCCGTGATATGGGAGGGCGAGGAAGGCGGCAGCGTCACCCTTACCTATAAAGAGCTTCTTGAGAACATCCATTGGTGTGTCGAGAAACTATTCGACCTCGACATTCATAAAGGAGATGCCGTCGGCATTCACCTGCCGATGATCCCGGAAACCATCGTCTCACTGCTCGCGATCAATAGAGTCGGGGCGATCGCAGTGCCTGTTTTTTCGGGCTACGGTATCGACGCCATCACAAGTCGAATGGAGGCCGTCGGAGCGAAGGCTTTGATCACATGTGATGGGTTCCCGCGTCGTGGAAAGCCCTTCGACATGCTCACCGTCGCCGCGCGAGCTGTGGCAAATTGCGCCTCCATCAAGGGTGTAATGCTTGTGGAGCGAAACGGCTGGACGGGCAAGGACGAAGAAGAGTTACCAGCAGACCACGCCGAAGCTCGCGAGCAGCGAAGACGAAAGTTCGAGCATTACGAGTACCTCCGCAACGACGTCTTTGGTGGACGGCAGGTCGCTCAATGGCGCGTCAGCAAAACTGTCACTGCCGAGCCTTCCAAAGCGGAAAAGACTCTAGCCGAGGACCCGCTCATCATCCTTTACACGTCCGGCACGACCGGCAAACCGAAGGGAATCTTGCACACTCATGCAAGCTTTCCGATCAAGGCGGCACAGGATATGGCATTCGGCACCGATGTCGGCGTTGGAACGCGGATGTCGTGGTACACCGACATCGGTTGGATGATGGGCCCGTGGCTGATCTACGGAGCTCTCGTCAACGGCGGCACGATCTGCATCTACGATGGTGCTCCGGACTTTCCGGAGCCGGATCGAATGTGGGAATTTTGCGCCCGGCACAAGGTCGAAGTCCTCGGCATCTCCCCCACCTTGATCCGAGCCCTCGCGGCATGCGAGAAAACAACGGGCTCCCCTCCTTACGAAGGAGGGGTGGACGCGGCTTCCGCGGACGGGGTGGTTCTCTCGCCGGACTATTCACGCCCACCGCACCAACGCCACGACCTCTCTTCTCTCCGCATCTTCGCCTCCACAGGCGAACCGTGGAATCCCGCACCATGGTGGTGGCTCTTTGAAACGGTGGGCGATTCAAAACTCCCGATCATCAACTACTCCGGCGGGACCGAGATCTCTGGCGGCATTCTGATGGGCAATCCGCTGCTGCCGATAAAGCCGTGTTCATTCCCCGCGCCTTGCCCCGGAATGGACGTTGACATCCTCGATGAGGAAGGAAATTCTGCAGGCCCCGGCAAGGTCGGCGAGCTCGTCATCAGGCAGCCGTGGATCGGAATGGCACGCGGATTTTGGCAGGAGAAAGAGCGATACCTTGAGACCTACTGGAGCCGCTTCAAGAACATCTGGGTCCACGGCGACTGGGCCATGCGTGACACGGACGAACATTGGTTCATCCTCGGCCGCTCCGACGACACCCTAAAAGTCGCCAGCAAACGTGTTGGACCCGCCGAGGTCGAATCCATCCTCGTCTCGCACCCGCAAGTCACGGAAGCCGCCGTCATCGGCATCCCCGACGACGCTAAAGGCACGGCAATGGTGGCATTCTGTGTGCTGCAGCAAGATTCTTCAACGCAGAGACGCAAAGACGCAAAGGACACGAAGCAAGGCTCCCCTCCTTACGAAGGAGGGGTGGACGCCGCTTCGGCGGACGGGGTGGTTCTCTCACAAGATCTCAAAGCGCTCGTCGCTACCCAAATGGGCAAACCCCTTGCTCCGTCAAAGATCCACTTCATCTCCGCCCTCCCAAAGACCCGCAACGGCAAAGTAATGCGGCGCGTCATCCGCTCCGCCTACCTCGGCGAAGATCCCGGCGACCTCTCAGCCCTCGAGGATCCCGATTGCGTCAGGCAAATTCGCGAGCTATCCAGCGGATCACTATAAAAACAGCAGATCAGGCCCACGGAAAATAATTCCTTGCTATTTCTAAGGGTTTGCTCTAACAATTGCGTACCCGATCACAGTTCCGTGGCTTAGCGGCTGGCCTAATTAGGGGCGCACCTTCCTCAGCAACTGATACCGTTCAGTGATCCTGCAAGGAGAATCAAATGAGACCCATTGTTGTCCTAACTTGTGCGCTCTTTCTCGCGTTTTCTGTCAATGCGCAAACTTCCGCCTTCACCTACCAGGGTAAGTTGACAGATGCCGGTACAGGGGCAAATGGTCAGTATGACCTGACTTTTAGGCTCTTTAGCGACGCCGGCGGTACGACACAGGTTGGCGGTGACATTGTGCAAAACGATGTGCAGGTGACCAGTGGAATTTTCACTGTCACACTGGATTTCGGTGCGTCGCCCTTCACCTCCGCGGCCGGGAATTATTTGCAGATATCAGTGCGGCCCGGGCAAAGCACCGGTGCCTACACC
>JBJMGO010000040.1:0-4559 GCA_045807825.1 Pyrinomonadaceae bacterium
ATTGATTTTTGAGAAGAAAGCGGTAGAATACTCGCGGATGTGGCAGTCGCCATATTTATCAACTACTTATAAACCGCTTTCTCAACTAGGTTCTTAATAAAAGAGATCATTCTCTAGAGAATAGATATGGCATTAGTACCAATGGTCGTTGAGCAGACGTCGCGGGGCGAGAGAGCCTTCGACATCTACTCACGGCTTCTAAAGGACAGCATCATTTTTATCGGCACGCCGATCGACGATCAGATCGCAAATCTGATCGTCGCACAGCTCCTGTTTCTGGAGGCTGAGGACCCGGAGCGTGATATCAATTTGTACATTAACAGCCCGGGCGGAGTTATTACTGCCGGCATGGCCGTCTATGACACGATGCAGTTCATAAAGAACGACGTGACGACCATTTGTGTCGGTCAGTGTGCGTCGATGGCGGCTCTGCTGCTTTGTGCCGGAACGCACGGCAAGCGTTTTGCACTGCCGAATGCACGTGTTCTCATTCACCAGCCCTCAGGCGGCGCACAAGGTCAGGCGACGGATGTTAGGATCATGGCGGAGGAGATACTCCGTATGCGTGAGATGACTTCGCGGATCATCGCCAAGCACAGCGGTCAGGAGTTTGACCAGGTCGAGTTAGATGTCGAGCGCGACCGCATCCTCACGGCTGCACAGGCAAAAGACTACGGACTGATCGATGAGGTGATTGAGCATCGGGAGAAGTGATCAGTGATGATCGTTGATCCGGTAGCGATGGACAACGATTTGCTATCCACCAGCAACCATCAGGTTTTATGAGCCAATTTCGCCGTCCCGAAGAACTTCTCACTTGCTCATTCTGCGGCAAGTCGCAAAATGATGTCCGAAAGCTGATCGCTGGCCCTGGTGTCTATATCTGCAACGAGTGCATAGACATCTGTAACGAGATCATCAATGACGACGAGCAGACGGCGACGACCACCACACGAACGCACCTTCCCAAGCCGGCGGAGATCCGGGCATTTTTAGACGAATACGTCATCGGTCAGGACGAATCCAAAAAACGACTTTCCGTCGCCGTCTACCAGCACTATAAAAGACTCGAACTTGCGAAACGTCGATCCGATATTGAGCTCCAAAAATCGAATATTCTCCTGATCGGTCCGACGGGGACGGGAAAGACACTACTCGCACAGACGTTAGCCCGGGAGCTTAGCGTTCCCTTCTGCATAGTGGACGCGACAAGTCTCACCGAGGCAGGTTACGTCGGCGAGGACGTCGAGAATATTCTTGTTCGCCTACTGCAGTCCGCCGGCGGCGATGTCGAGAAGGCCCAGCAGGGCATCATCTATATCGATGAGATCGACAAGATATGCCGCAAAGACGACAATCCGTCGATCACGCGCGATGTCTCCGGCGAGGGCGTGCAGCAAGCCTTGTTGAAGATACTTGAGGGCACCGTAGCCAATGTCCCGACTGGCGGCGGGCGCAAGCATCCGCAGCAGGATTTTCAGCAGCTTGATACCACCAACATCCTATTCATCTGCGGCGGCGCCTTCATAGGGCTCGAGAAGGTGGTCGAGAAGCGATTCAGGAATAAATCTCTTGGCTTCCAAGCTGAGGTCAAAGCCGCCAAGCAGCGTCACCGCGAGGCACTAAAGAATCTCGAGCCCGAGGACCTGATCCATTACGGTCTCATCCCGGAATTTGTCGGCCGTTTGCCAGTGATCGGCACGCTAGAAGAGCTTGACGAGAGCGCGTTGATCAAGATCCTGACCGAGCCAAAGAACGCGCTCGTCAAGCAGTATCAACGTAAGTTCGAGTTCGACAATATCAATCTAAAGTTCACCGACGGTGCCATTCAGGCAGTTGCTCAGGAGGCGCATAAGCGAAAGGTTGGTGCCCGCGGGCTGATGATGATCCTCGAGGAGATCCTGCTGGAATCGATGTACGTTCTGCCGTCAGAAAAGGGCGTTAAGGATATCGTCCTCACGCGCGAGATGATCGAAAAGAAGGTTCCTGTATTCGAAGTAATGAGCCGCAACGAAGAAGCCGCGTAAACTAAGTACTAGGTAAAAAAGGAAGCAGGGCCGATCCGGTCCTGCTTCCTTTTTAGTGAATTTATTTTCGAGCGTTATCTGCTAAACATCTTTCTTCCCGCTGCAAAGCCCACCGCCGCTAGACCGATTCCGAAGAGCACTAGTGTCATCGGTTCCGGAACTGCTGTCGGTGGCGGCGGCGTGACATGCGGTATCGGCGTCGGCGTTGGCGTCGGTGTCCGAGTCGGGACGTTACAACCATTAGCGAGGATGTCGGCACCTGAGACCCCTCCGATGTTGATGCCTAGATTCTTAGAGTACGTCACGCCGTGGAGCACGAAGACGGGAATAATATCGCCGCCAAGGCCATTCCCAGTCTGGTCATGATCCAGATGGCCGGAAACGACGCCCTGTGCGTCCGGCGAGATCATAACGTACGGATTCGATGCCGAACCGGTACGATGGCAGATAGTGACGTGATATCCCGCGTCCTCCGACTGCGCGTAGAGTCCTGCGGCGAGAGCCCCTATTAGAGCCGCCAGTATCAATATTGTTTTGTGCATTTTGGCACTCCTTATCTTTGTCATCCGGGCAGGCGTATTAGGGCCTTTGCTCCGCCTAGATGAGGCTATTAAAGGTGCATAACAAAGCGGTCTCCACAAAAAAAGCGGCACCGATGTGGTGCCGCTGGTTTCTTGTCTTAAAAGCCTAGATCATTTTGCGCCCGGCAGAAGCTCGAGGTTGCCCATCTCGCGGTTGTACATATCGAGGGCACCGACCTCGTCGGCGGTGGCGTCAAGCATCTGCTTGGTCATCGCAATGGAATCAGACAGTTGCTCGAAGTCGGGTAGCGTGAATTTCTCAGGTGTAGAGATCGTGACGATCTCGTCGTTGAGGTAACTAAAGAAATTCTCGATCGACTGCAGTTGACCCTCGACGAGCTTCACGCTGCGCTCGATCTCGTCGAATGACGCGATGCGGCGTTTGAGGATCTCAACGTTGGTATTCTGGATGCGCTTTGTCTTCTCGTCGCCGGCCGACTCCATCGCACGATACGCTTGTGAGAGTTGGTTGTGAACGGCCGTGCGGTTGATCGACTTGAGGTGCTGCTTTCGGCGGCGGTAGACGTCGAGGAGATCAACGAAATCGTCCCAACGCTGATCTAGTGCTCTCAGGTTGGACGGCAGCGTCGCCGCTCCGGTGAACTTACGGTAATTGTCCTGGATCTTGTCTTTTAGCCAGCGGAGATACTCGACAGCCTCGCGTTCGCGGGGCGTGAACGCTTTGATCAAACTCTCGCGACTCGCGATGTGAGCGGCGAGAAGGCGTTCCTTTTCACGACGCTGCACGAGCTGGCGATATGATGGAAGATTAGGCACGATGATCAGATAGATCGCCTCGCAGATGAGCCCGAGCAACAGCGGAATGACGCTTCCCGTAAATGCAGCGGCAGCGGCCCAGCCGGCAAGGCCCCAAAAATTGAAAGGCTCCTTTAAGGCCGCCTTTGCGTAGCTCGTGTTAAATCGCTGGACGTCCTGCTGGAACTTTGCCAGATCAGCCATATCAAACTCTAGATGCATGGGAGCGCGTCACTTTTGCTTACTATCCGTTCGACTTGGCTTTTTCGAGGTCGATGACCGTTGAGTTTGCCTCGATCTGCTTTGACTCGGGCGACGAACCCGTGCCGAGCATTCCCATCTGCTGCTTGTACTCGAGCAGCTTGTCCTGCATCTGAATATCCATCGCCTCTCGCTCAATATCCTGCATCTGTGAGTCCACAGAGCTTGTGCCGAGCTGCAGTTTAGCCTCGGCGGCTGCGACGCGACGATCGATCTTCTCTCGCATCTCGTTGAAGGTAGATGCGTCGTCACCTATGTTGAAGGCCTCCATGGTCTGGGCTAGCTGCTCCTGGAGCTTGGCTTGTTTTGCCGCGGAGATGAGCTGCATCGCCTCAGCGGTGCGCTTCTTCATATTGAGGACGTAGTTGTCGCGAGCCTTTAGGGCCTGCTTTGAGGAGAGTTGGGCCTGCTCGGCCTGAGCTGTCGTGCGCTCGAGGTCGACCTGTGCCTGATGGAGCTGACCGATGTAAGCTGTCGCAATGTCGTCCCGACCCATCTTGATCGACGCCTTGATCTTTGAATCAAGATCCACAACCTGTGTCGAGAGGTTCTCTTTTTGCTTAAGCAGCAGCCGCTCGGTAGCCATTACCTGGGCGACAGAATTATTGAGGTCCGGCACACGGTCACGCATGTCACGGATCGTTTGCTGGAGCACTAATTCAGGGTTCTCTATCTTGTCGAGAGCCGCTCCCGTGCTCGCGAAGAATACCCTTTTCATTCTTTGCCAAAGTCCCATCTTTGAACGTCCTTCCTCAACAGCAGATATTCCGCCAAATCCCCTTACGTACAGCAAAAACGCAAAGTTGCAAATTCCGAATCAGTATAGCAGTAAAGGCAAATTTCGCGCTCAGCGATGTTGCCTGAGCATCCCCGTCGCAAGATTCGCTGCATCACATCGTTCAACATTCAGAAAACGAGCGGTGTCCTCCCCTGA
>JBJMGO010000041.1:0-10962 GCA_045807825.1 Pyrinomonadaceae bacterium
CAAGCTCGTGCCGCAGTCGAGTGTACTGCTCATAGAACGCCTCGGTCGGTTTCATCGGATCGCCGCGAGCGGAATGAACATCATCGTTCCTTTCTTTGAGCGTCCACGTGCCGTCTATTGGACAAACGTCAGGCCTGGAACAACGTATATCGACCTGAGAGAGCAGTTCATCGATCTGCCTGCGCAGTCCGTGATCTCGCGCGACAACGTCATGATAACGGTCGACTCCGTGGTCTATTGGCAGATAACCGATCCGGCTAAGGCCACATACGAGGTGAACGATCTTGTCGGTTCCATCGTGCAGTTGACGTTTACGGGCATGCGTTCGGTTATCGGCAAGCTCGATCTGGACCACACTCTCTCGAGCCGCGATCAGATCAACAACGAACTTAGAATGATCCTCGATGAGGCGACCGACAAATGGGGCGTCAAGGTCACACGCGTCGATATCAAAAACATTACGCCGCCCGAGGATGTCCGCATCACGATGGAGAAACAGATGACGGCCGAGCGAAATCGTCGTGCTCTTATCCTCACGGCCGAGGGCGACAAACAAGCAGCGATCACCCGTGCGGAGGGCGAAAAACAGGCAGCTGTTACGCGTTCCGAGGGCAACAAGCAGTCCGCGATCCTCGACGCCGAGGGAGCTGCTCAGGCCCGTATGACGAACGCCACGGCCGAGGCCGCCGCAATTCAACAGATCGCCGGCGCCATCGGCGATCGCGGTGCGACGGCGCAATATTTGATCACGTCCCGCTACGTCGATTCGCTCCGCGACATGGCCCGTACACAAAATTCGAAGGTCATTTTTATGCCCACCGAGACAAGCGGCGTCCTCGCCAGCGTCGGTGCATTCAGAGAGGTGTTTAGCGAAACTGGCGAGAAGAATGATCAGCTACCGCCGGCGAGCTCACCGCGTGAATTGAAGAAGTAAGAAGTTAACAATGAAGTACACGACGAAACATGAACCGGAGAATTCTTATTCGTGTTTTTTCAGTCGCCATCCTCTGCAATTCTGAGCGGTGCTTTGAAGATAGGCGTATATATCGAACCGTCGGGACCGAGCTTGCTCTCGTAGATGACAAGCTCGTTAACTTGGAACAATAACGGGCCAAACTCTGAAGATAAGTGCTCAGAGATCAGTTCCCCTGCTCCTGACGAATTCTTTAGCCGCCCAATCGTAAGATGCGGTTTCACCCGTTTATCCTCATGCAGGTAGTGAACGATCTGCACAAATCGATCTGCCGGCTCCGAGTTTGCCCCAAGCCAGAGGACATGGCTGTGTTGCCGATATTGACTAAACCTCCCGGTGCTTTTTAACTCAACTTTGAACGAAGCCAAGGCATCGGCGGCGAGGGATACCCATTCTTTCCACTTTTCTAGAGCTGCAGCGTCAATGTTACCGATGAACCAAGCAGTAATATGGAGATTTTCAGGCGGCACCCATCGGCACCTGGTATCAGGGAATTTAAGGCGCAGCTTGTCTACGTATCCTGCGACGGCCCTCCGAGCCTCCTCGGATATGTTCACCGCAACGAAAACCCGCTTCTGCTCCGTCATTGAAGCAATATTCACCGATTGCTACACTTTCGACAAATGAAGCGTGTCCTCATCGGAGTTTTCATTCTCCTGCTACTGGCCGTCATCACCGTCGGGGGTGTTTCCTACTGGGTCTTGAGATCAGTCAACACACCCTTCCAGCACACGCACGCGAATGATTTCATTAGCATCCAAAAAGGCTCAACGCCGCGAGAGATCGTCGACCAACTGTCAGAGGCAGGAATAATCCCGAGCGCCACGGCGACGATGATCTACCTTCGCACCGTCGGCGACGGCAGTAGACTGCAGGCCGGCGAGTACGAATTCCCTTCTCCAATCACGACGCTACAGGTGCTCAAACAGCTCGAGAAGGGTCAGGACCTCACCGTGAAGCTGACAATACCGGAGGGCTTTACGCGGTTTGATATCGCTAAGCGTATCGTCGAGAAATTCCCGCGCGACACGACGTTCGATGAGAAAGCTATCCTTGGTCTGATGGACGATACTTCACTTATCAGAGACATCGCACCGGAGGCTACCAATCTCGAGGGCTACATGTACCCGAGCACCTATAGCATGCCGCGTGACGCTAAATCCCAGGACGTCATCCGTGCGATGGTGGAGCAGTTTAAGAAAGTTTGGAAACCGGAATACGCCGCCCAAGCCGCCGCGATGCACCACACGCCGCACGAGATCGTGACCATTGCGTCCCTGATCGAGACCGAAACCGGTGTCGAGAACGAACGCCCGGTCGTTGCGGGTGTCATCTACAATCGTCTTAACCGCGGCACGCCTCTAGGCATCGACCAGACCGTCGTCTATATCGCAAAGATGCGCGGCGTGTGGAATGGCAATATTCACGAGAGCGACATAAACTTTGACTCGCTCTACAACACCCGAAAAAAAACCGGCTTGCCGCCGGGACCGATCTCATCCGTTTCCGAGAGCTCGATCAAGGCCGCACTCTATCCTCAGGCGAACGACTACCTTTTCTACGTCCGCAATGTGGATCTCAACGATGGCTCCCATTGGTTCTACGCCTCGGCGGCCGAGTTTGAAAAAGGCAAAGCAAAATACCAGCAATGGCTCGAACAGCAGCGTGCGGAGAAGAAGGCGGAAGAGGCAAATCAAAACCCGAACCCGACACAATGATCAAGCTACTGGCACTTGATCTCGACGGCACCCTGCTGAATTCTCGCGGTGAGGTGCCGGACGCGAATAGGAGGGCTATTCGAGCTGCGGAGGAGGCTGGCGTGCTTGTAACGATCGCCAGCGGGCGGCGATTTCGCGATGCGCGGCCTGTAGGTTTGGATCTTGAACTGAACGCTCCGCTGATCACGCACAACGGAGCGTTGCTCAAGTACGCACAGGATGAGAGAACGGTCGCGTGCTCGCTGCTTGATCCTGCGACTGCACTTGAGATAGTCCGCGTTGGCAAAATGGCGGGCGGCGACCCGCTCGTGAGCACGGACCCATATGGACACGGCGAGCTGCTTTACGACCGGGTCTCGGAGCACAACATCCCTTTAAAGAAATATCTTCGCTGGTCGGAGACACTCCATGGCGGAGAGGCGGGACGTGAGGGAGTGCGGCATGTTGCAAACCTCGACGACGCGGTGTCCAAGAACGAAGTCGTTCATATATCATTTTCCGGACCTGTCGAGGCGATGCTCGAGTTTGTGGCTGTGCTCAAAGAGGAGCTGGGCGACACCGTCACATTGCTCGAGACGATCTATCCACGACTGGACTTCACTTTGATCGACATCCTCCCGCACAACGCTTCCAAAGGGCACGGCGTGAGCAAGCTAGCGGAGCTCAATGACCTGTCGCACGATGAGATCATGGTCGTGGGCGATAACTTTAACGATATCGAGATGCTCGAGCTCGCTGGGACGCCCGTGGTCATGGGTAACGCCGATGAGCGTTTGCGCCACCGAGATGGATTTTATACAACATTAACTAACGACGAAGGCGGCGTTGCAGCCGCGATCGAGCGATTTATTCTGACCTGAGGAGAAAACGACATTGGCTAACCGCACTGCAGTTATCGAGACCAACCACGGCACGATCAGATTCGAATTATTGGAGGAAGACGCACCAAAGACCGCGGAGAATTTTCGCCTGCTCGCTGAGAAGAATTACTACGACGGCGTGATATTCCACCGCGTAATTCCAAACTTTATGATCCAGGGCGGCGATCCGCTTGGTCAGGGCTATGGCGGCGAGTCCGCCTGGGGCGGTAAGTTTGACGACGAGATCAACCGCGGCTCGGAGCTCTACGCCGGCCCCTACGAGAAAGGCACCGTTGCGATGGCAAACTCGGGACCAAACACCAACGGCTCGCAATTCTTTATCATGCACGTCGACTATCCGCTGCCGCCGAGCTACACCAAATTTGGCAAGGTCATCGAGGGGCAAGAGGTCGTCGATAAGATCGCAGGCGTCAAGCGAAACCAAAGCGACAAGCCGCTGGAGGCCGTAGTGATGGAGCGAGTCTATATAGAAGAAGCTTGAGGGCTGTAGTCCAGCGGGTATCGCGAGCAAAGGTGACGGTGGGCGATGAGGTCATCGGCGAGATCGCCCGCGGCCTGCTCGTACTGCTCGGCGTCTCCGGCACAGACACTGAAAAAGACGCCGACTACCTGGTGGACAAGATCATAAACCTGCGGATCTTTGAGGACGCGGACGAGAAGATGAATCTCTCCCTCCTCGACACGCTTGGCGAGCTGCTCGTGGTATCACAGTTCACTCTCTACGGCGACACGCGACGAGGTAGGCGGCCATCCTTCATTCAGGCTGCTCCACCGGAACGTGCGAATGAGCTTTATGAGTATTTTGTTGCGAAGGCTCGCGAGCAGATCGGAAAAGCTCAGACGGGGCGCTTTCAGGCTATGATGGATGTCGAGCTCTTAAATGACGGCCCTGTAACGATCATTCTCGATAGCGAAAAGACGATCTGATATGAAAAGACTCTCTCTAGTCCTCCTCTGCGCAAGCCTCGCGGCTTCTCTATCCTGCGGCACCTCGGCAAACAAAGCGGGCAATTCGAGGAACCCCCCGGCAGAGGTCAAGAAAGGCGTCACACCCGTCGCCGATCCTGACGTCGCCGTTATCGAAATGGAGAACTCCGCCGCATATGGAAAGATCGTTATCGAGCTTTACTCGAACGTCGCCCCCAAGATGGTCGAGCGATTCAAAGAGCTTGCTAATGATGGCACCTACGACGGCGTCACCTGGCATCGCATCAACGAGTCCGTGATCCAGAGCGGCGATCCGCTCTCGAAGGACGACGACCCGAAGAATGACGGCACGGGCAGCTCAAATAAGCCGAATGTCCCTGCGGAGTTTTCAGATCTCAAGTATGACACCGGCATCGTCGGTGCAGCACGCGGAGCGGACAACAACTCTGCAAACTCGCAATTCTTTATCACCCTGAAGCGCGAGCCGGGGTTCGATACCCGCTACACGATTTTTGGGAAGGTCATTGACGGAATGCAAAACGCCCGCACGATCGCCGGCGTGCAGCCCAAAGATGGCGAAAGACCGGTCGAGGCGATCCGCTTAAAGCACATCTCGATCGTGCCCCGCGATCAAGCTTTGACCGGAACGGCGAAATGATAGAATAGGCAATGAAATTCACGCTCGCGTAGCTCAGTTGGATAGAGTACTTCCCTCCGAAGGAAGGGGTCGCAGGTTCGAATCCCGCCGCGAGTACCAGACACAAAAAAGGCGTCCGCAAAGGACGCCCTTTTTCCGTTTACAAACAGAGCTCTACGGGCGGATCTGAGTAGCGGGGTCACCGAGCAGTGCCCATGAATACCGCACGTCGCTGCCGCCCGGGATCTGGGCCTTTGCATCCGCGATAAGGTCGCCGACACGCTTGAATGTACCCAGGTTCAGTTGATGATAGAACCTCTGCCCCATGATCAACTGAATGTCAGGCGTCGTGTCGGTCGTTGATGCCCACGCGATCGACGCTCCACCGCCTGACGACTTGAGCAGCACCTCGGCCAGACAGTCGAATTGCGTCCTGATAAAGTAACCGTTAAAACAGGTCAACATCGTGTAGATGCTCTGATTCTGATTGGTGAGCTGTGGAACTGACGCCACCTGGAAGAAGTTTGACGCCGCCCACAATCCGGCTGCCCCGTGTCCGGCGTAGTTCACGATGTACGGTCCAGTATTGAGAGCATTGATGACGTTCTGAGCTCCGTTCGGATCAGCGTTGCCGGAATTGGTCGGATTATCGCGACTTACGAACGTCGCGTTCGGAACATTGGTCAGCTCGTTCCGCAGGGTCTGATTCATTGACGCGAAATCGTAGCCGATCGGCTCGTCATTAACAAAGACCGCTCCCCGGCTGAACGACTGCATCGCCGCCGTCTCCTGATTCTGCATCTTCGTCTGAAGCCGTGCGATCGCGGCCGAGTCTCTTGCGGGAATTCTACCGATAGAGATCTCGGCGAGCCCATCGCCGTTAAAGTCCGCGAGAGCCTCGTCACTGCCGCTCAGGTGGAAAACAAGCTCCACCATTTTTGTCGGCACAAGGTCCCAGTCGCCGTTGCCCTCGTAGTTCCTAGGATCGTACGATCCGTCGCCGACGACAAGCACGTACTTCGGATGGGTCGACCAACTCTGATAAGCAAATTTGAGGAAACCGCTAACGGCACTGGCGCTGCGGACACCATAACCGAATTCGTCATAGATATCTGCGACATCCACGACCTTAACGTTAAAGCTCCCGCCCGTCGCACTGCGGCGATAGGTCGCCCAATTATTCGCCGCCGCCACAAAGCTCGGATCTGAATACGAGATGATGAGCATGTCAGCGGAATTGCTGGCCGCCGACAGCGTACTCGGCGTGTTCGCAGTCACCGACGCCGCCTGCAGCGCGTATGCATCGTCGACAGCGTAAACCGTCGCCGCTCGATAAGACGGCAGCGTCAGGCCAAAATTATTTCCACTCTGCGTCGGCGTTAACCCTCCGACGACCTGAGGCGCGTCGTAGCTAATGTCAAACACGCGAATGTTGGAACTCGGGATCGTCGCACCACCTGTCGGAGAGGACAGGGTCGCCGTAAACGACTCGCCATTCGGATCTGTAACGTTACCCGAACACAACTGCACGTCGACGTCTTTTGCGGTGATTCCCGGACCAAGCGTCACAGAATTTGAGGAAGGAAAAACGTAATCCACTCCCGCTCCGCACGACGCGCCGCCGGTCGCTTTGCCGTCAGCGAGCGTCAGTGTCGCTCCGACGGTGCCGCTGCTGCCGTATGCCCGGGAGACTGTCAGTCGCGCGATCGGATTCGCACCGCCGGTGCCAGCGATCAATGTCGGGGAACTCATCCGAAGAACACCATTCGTCGCGCTCGCAACCGTAGTCGGCGTTGCGGAGCTCGCCGTAGGTGGAGCAATCGTGCTGTTCATCAGCGTTACCGTCGTAACCGCCGGTGACGAAAAACCGTCTAACGCCACCTTTCTGCGACCGCCGGTATAAACCGTCGCCGAATTCTTGAACGACTGGAATTTTTGCGAGTAGCTCACGCGGACGTTATCGAACACCGTCAGATCGCCCGACGTTGGAGCGATGAGCCCAAGCGTGTTCGCCCCATCAACGAGGCTAGCCGCGGGAACGGTATAACTCCGGGTGAAATTATCGGTGAACTGCCCCGTCATGTCGCCCGACAGGGCCTTGCCATTGAGCGACAACTGCACGTCGTGAGCGGTGCTCGAATAACCCTGTACAGTTACTGTGATCACCGCGTCGGCACCGTTTGGATCGACGTTCGGCAGCGTAACCTTCTCAACGGTCGTTCCGCCGTTAAAGATCAGATTGCCCCAAAAATTCTCAACATCGCCGTTGTAGATCGTGTCAACGTAGTTTATACGCTCCTTCATCGTCACCGTATTGCGAAAATTGCTGTTGAACGCCGTACCGCCGATGCTGTGCATTACATGCGTCTGCATCCGCGATCCGGGCACGTTGTCAGCGACGAGGTAGTACATCCGTATGTCACTCTCGGGAGTATCCAGGCCGTGACCATAGAACTCTATGTACTGGTCGCCTGCTCCGACGATGATCGGTTGTTCGTTGCCGCTCTCAAATAGTCTCCAGTTTGCCGAGCTGCTCGCGAGATTGAATCCCGCCGCTTGTAACTCTGCACGGGTCACGCGGTAAAGACCGTCCGATTTGACACCGATCTTCGCACCCGGCTGCGCGGCGACCCACTGCTGATTAGTCTGGTTAGGAGCAGCCGCGTCTGTCTTCGGAGCGTCGGGTGCCGCACTTTCTAATGTCGAATTTGCCGAGCTTGCCGCAGCAGCCGCGTCCGCGCTTGCGACTGCAAGAGAGGCGCCGCGCTGCATCTTTGCCGCGATCTGAGGACTCGTAGTTCTAGCCCCCGTCGAGGCACTCAATGCCTCTATCTCGTAGATGCTGCTCGAATTGCCGTCCGGATCATACGCCGAGTAGTCCTCGCCGTACATCGCATCCTCGCGGGTCTTTGCCGCAGAGCCCAGCACCGGGCGTCCGACCGCAACGCGACCTCGTGAATCAGTGCGATAGACCTGATACGCTCCAACGCGATTCTCCTGCTTCATCGTCCACTGAACGACGACTCCGACGCCGCTCGTAACAGCCTGAATGGAAGCAAAATCAGCGATAGGGTTACCGCTAGCCTGGATCAGGCTCTCGCCCGTTATAGCTGGCTTTGTTACCGGTCTAATTGTGCGTGTCCGCTGGGCAAATGTGGGCAAAGCGGCCGTGAATACAATGGCCGCTATCACTGCCGATGCAATGAACTGTCTCATTCTAGGTACTACTCCAAAAAGCCGGAGGGGCAAACCGCGGACTTCATTTTGATCCGAGAAGCTAATTTAACCTTTTTCGCCTGTCTTTTACAAGCAAAATCAGGCCACCAGCTGCCTTAAGACAAACGGTAAAATGCCGCCGTTCTTGTAATATTCGATCTCTATCGGGGTATCGATGCGAAGTGTCAGCGGAAGGTTGGTAGTTTTCCCGTCCGCAGTCGTGATGGTTAGCGTCACATCCTGCCTGGGACGCACATCGCTCGAGAGCCCTGACAGGCTGTGTGTTTCCGTTCCATCGAGTCCAAGCGTCTGCGCATTTTGCCCTTCCTTGAACTGCAGCGGCAGCACGCCCATTCCGACCAGATTAGATCTGTGAATACGCTCAAAAGACTCCGCAACTACGGCTTTTACGCCCATTAGAGCCGTGCCTTTTGCGGCCCAATCGCGTGAAGAACCCGTGCCGTATTCCTTACCCGAAAAGATCACCAGCGGCACACCCTCCTCTTTGTAACGCATCGCGACGTCGTAGATCGAGAGTTCTTCGCCATCAGGCATGTGCTTCGTAAAGCCGCCCTCCGTCGGAGTGACCATTTGGTTCTTGATGCGAACATTCGCAAATGTCCCCCGCAGCATCACCCGATCGTTGCCGCGGCGCGAGCCGTATGAATTAAAATCCGCCGGCCTGACGCCAAGCTCCTGCAGGTATCGTCCGGCAGGCGACATCGCCTTGATCGCGCCTGCGGGCGAGATATGGTCGGTCGTAACCGAGTCGCCAAATATCGCCAGCGCGCGGGCGTTCTCAATATTCGAGAACGTGCCGGTCTCCATCCCAAACCCGTCAAAATACGGCGGTTCCTGAATATAGGTTGAATTCGGGTCCCATTCATATAAAAGCCCAGTCGGTGCGACGATCTCATTCCACAGCGGGTTTTTGTCGGTAAAATCCGCATAGAGCTTCCTGTATGTCTCAGGATCGAACGCGGTTGACATTAGCTCCCTGACCTCCTCGAGACTGGGCCATAGATCTTTGAGGAATACATCATTCCCGTCCCTGTCCTGCCCGATCGCGTGCAGGTAGACATCCTTCACGACACTCCCGGCGAGGGCGTACGCCACGACGAGCGGCGGCGACATCAGAAAATTGGCCTTTATGCTCTGGTGAACTCGCGCCTCAAAGTTGCGATTGCCCGACAACACAGACGCCGCGATGATGTCGTTCTCAGAGAGCTCCTCCTCGATGTGCGGGTCTAGAGGCCCCGAATTACCAATACAAGTAGTGCAGCCGTATCCGACAAGCTCAAAGCCAAGCTGATCGAGATACGGTTGCAGTCCGGTCTTCTGTAGGTACTCCGTAACCGCACGCGAACCCGGTGCGAGCGAGGTTTTTACATACGGCGGCACCGTCATCCCACGTTCAGCCGCCTTCTTGGCGACCAATCCGGCCGCGATCATGACTGCCGGATTAGAAGTATTCGTACACGAGGTGATCGCCGCGATCAGCACGTCTCCATTCCCGATCGTCGTCTGCACGGTCTCGTCATGGGTATCGAGGTCCTCCACGCGATCCGGCGTCGGACGGTTATTCATCATCTCGATCTCAGTAGTGACGCTTGTGTTGTCTGGAGTTTGAGAATTGTGAATGGATTCCGGCACGCTCTTTACGCTCTGCCCGCCGCCGCCGATCACATGCCCGTCGGTCGGCATGCCCATCGTTACGGGATAGCGTTTATCAAGGTCCTGGGCCGTCTTGCCGTAGCCGCCATCTGCCGCCGCTTTGGTGAACAGCTCAGTAAACCTGTCATCGAGCTGCGACAGATCGATCCTGTCCTGCGGTCGTCGCGGCCCGGCTACCGCTGGATTTACCGTCGCGAGATCCAGATCGAGCACGGTCGTGTAATCGATCTCGCCCTCACGTGGAATGCCAAACATCCCCTGTGCCTTGTAATAGCTGCGGACGGTCTCGACATGATCGGCGGGACGCCCGGTATTTGTAAAGTATTCAAGCGTCTTTTCGTCAGTCGGAAAAAATCCCATAGTGGCGCCGTATTCCGGAGCCATGTTCGCGATCGTCGCGCGATCCGTCGCACCGAGAGCCGCCGCTCCCTCGCCAAAGAACTCGACGAATTTACCAACTACATTCGCCTTACGGAGCATCTCCGTGATCCGGAGCACGAGGTCAGTCGCGGTCGCTCCCTCGTTCAGCTCACCGCTGAGGTGAACGCCGATCACATCCGGCGTCAGAAAGTACACGGGCTGCCCGAGCATTCCGGCCTCTGCCTCGATGCCGCCGACACCCCAGCCGACGATCCCCAGACCGTTGATCATCGTGGTATGCGAGTCCGTTCCGACCAGCGAGTCCGGGAAATACACGCCGGCACGCTCAAAGACGCCTTTCGCGAGATACTCCAAATTCACCTGATGCACGATGCCGATCCCCGGAGGCACGACCGAAAAACCATGAAACGCTTGAGTTCCCCACTTCAAGAAGCGATATCGCTGCTCGTTGCGGCGAAACTCGATCTCCATATTCCGCTCGTAAGCGGTTTGGCTGCCGGCATAATCGACCTGCACGCTGTGGTCGATCACGAGGTCGACAGGGACGAGCGGCTC
>JBJMGO010000042.1:0-4144 GCA_045807825.1 Pyrinomonadaceae bacterium
CACGGTATTTGCCGAGGAATGTCGCTGAGATCGAATCTGCAGTCCGTCCATGAAAGCCGCCGGTGAAGGTGACGATCTTTTCACGCCCCGTAGCCATGCGTGCCACCCTCATTGCGTTCTCATTGGCCTCGGTCCCGGAGTTGCAAAAGAAGACCTTGCCCAGCGGATCGGGTGCAACGGATGCGAGCTGCTCCGCCGCTCGCCCGCGAATCTCAGAGTACACAAGGTTTGAGTAGAAAAGAACCCTCTCCGCTTGCTGCTTGATCGCCTCGACGACGTGCGGATGGGAATGCCCTGTCGCACACACAGCGTGACCGCCATAAAGGTCAAGGTACTTCTCGCCCTCGCTCGTCCAAACCCACGAGCCGCGGCCCCGCTCGATCGCAATACCCATCTTTTTGTAAGTGGCGATCTGGTACTCGTCTTCGAGTTCTTTTATCTCCTGAAAATTCATCAGCTTGTAAAGAGTCCTAGCTCTCTGCTATTGGCGTAAGCTAGCGGCTAAATTTACGGATTACCGCCTGTGAATATAAGCCCCGTCTTTTCATCCAGGCTGAACATCAAATTCAGGTTCTGTACCGCCTGACCTGCGGCGCCTTTGACAAGATTGTCGAGGGCGCTAAATACAACCACCTGCTTTCCATTAGAGTGAAAGGCGAGATCGCAGAAATTTGTGTTCTTAACCCAATTGATGTCCGGTGATCCGTCGATGAGTCTTATGAAAAAGGAGCGGTCGTAGAAGCTCCGATACATATTCGAAAGGTCCTCATTCGTGAGGTTCACCGTCGTCTCCAGGTAGCAACTCGCGAAGATACCGCGTGAGACCGGCAGGCTGTGGCTCATGAAGACGAGTTCATTCCCAAGGGCACCCACGGTGCGTAGATGCTGCTCGATCTCAGGCACGTGCTGGTGTGTGAAGGGTTTGTATGCGTAGAACGAATTCGACCGCTGCGGATGATGAGTATTCGCCGCGGGCTTTGCCCCGGATCCGGATGAGCCCGTCTTTGCGTCTACCACGATTCGGCCCGTGAGAAGTCCGCTCTTTACCATTGGCGCCAGAGCCAGCAGTGTTGCGGTCGCGAAGCAGCCCGGATTTGCGATGTACTTTGCAGATGTGATCGCCTCGCGGTTTGTCTCGGTCAATCCGTAGACGAACTTTGACTGAAGGTCGGTTGCCGTGTGATCGAGCTTGTAGAACTCCTTAAAGACTGCGGGATCATCAATACGGAAATCACCCGAAAGATCGACCACCTTCACGTGCTCCGGGAGTTGCGGCACTAACGAGAGTGCCTGTCCGTGAGGCAGCGCGAAGTAAGCGACGTCAATATCCCTGATCGAGGAAAGATCCGTCGGCGCCGATTCGAATTTAAGATCCGTCAGACCTAAAAGGTTGCGATGAACTTGCGAGACTGCTTTGCCAGAGTGTTCATTGGCCGTTACGAAAGCTATCTCTACATTTGGATGAAAAAGCAATATCCGCAGCAGCTCACTCCCGCCGTAGCCTGAGCCTCCAAAAATGGCCGCGCGAATTTTCCGATCCGTCTCGCCTATCATGCCGCCAGCCTTACTCGCTCAGGCTTTGACGAGACGAGCTCAAAGAGCCTTTTGCCCTCGCGACGGGCATTCCCGGCAGAAAGGCCGAGCCGCTCGCGAATGTAGTCCTCACCCATTTGCGAGTCGGTCACAGATCCGGCGACGACATCTATATCGATCCCAAAGTCCTTGAGCACCGCCGCGCCCCCGATGACACCGACATAGTCAGAGGCACAAAAGACGAACGAGTTGACTGCGCCCATGATCTCTTTGTCCTTGAGCACGGCGTCAACCGAATACCCGCCAACAATGCCATCACCTAGCTCCACGACGATCATATCTGGCGAGAGGGAATTGAGGTGATTGAGGATCGCCTTTGCGACCGATGCGAGGTCATCATGATCGACGGTGGAAGGCAAGCCGCAGTCGAGAAAGCTGGCGGTGGCTATGGCACCGTGATCCTTCATGTTGAGCGTGTCGCGCAGACACGCGACGCCTGAGATCTTTGCCGCGGCGACACTGAGACCTGCCGAGGTCGCCTGCTTGATGATCTCCGTCGCGGCAACCGTCTTTCCGGAGTTCATGCAGCTTCCGGCGATGAGCACGATCGGTGCAGACGGGGCTAACCTGTTGGCGGGCGTCAGCGCGCCGTCGCCAATATTCAATACGTTACCTTGTGTGTCACACGCGGTGCCGATCACCTCGAGCTCGATCGCATCCGTAAATGACGAATGATGGCCTTCGCAGATGCCGACGACACCGCCCATGTTGAGCAAGTGCAGACGGTCTCCCGCCGCGATCGTTTGCGGAACGTTCCCGACAAATCCTTTCAGTGCACGCCGCTTGCCCAATGCTCCGAGAAGGATATCCCCACGATTTATTTTCGCGAGGCGTCCGCTCGAAAGCTCCAAATTTCCGTACGAGGTGCTCTCACTGAGTGCACGGACAACCACAACGTCACCGATACGCGATTGTCTACTTGAGCTCAGCACATTCACTGAGGACAAGCTCCCTAGCCGCGATGTGACCGAACCCACCTTCTGTACAAATACCTTTTCCATCAGTTGAATACCCCCTCGATCGTGCTGAGCGCGTTTAGCTGCGTCTTCTGGTCCTCGACGGCGATGAAGATCGTATCGTCACCGGCGATAGTGCCGACCACGCCTGGGATAGCGGCGGAGTCGATCCGCACCGTGACCGCAGACGCGAGACCCGCAAGTGTTTTCGCGACGATCAGATTTCTGCCGACAGGTTTTAGCGAAACAGGGCCGAATTCAGAGGCGCGGCGATTCTCCGGCAGCGCGTAAACTCCGTGGACCTTGATCACGCCCATTTCATCAAGATCGCGGGAGACGCTCGCCTGCGTCGCCTTGATCCCTATCTTTGCCAGCCTTTCCGTCAATTCCGACTGACTGTGAAACTGTTCCTTCCGGATCAGGTCACGTACCGCTGATTGTCGCTCTTCCTTGTGCATAATATGCATTCACTATGCATAACTATACAGTGAGACGCAGAAAAATACCAGAGGGTTTGAAGAAAGTGCCGTAGGGCTCAAAAGATCTTTAGCTGGATGGTTAGGTACTTCTTGGGATTCTTTCGAAAATCGTCGATCAAGACGTTGGCATTGCCGGTGAAGTTTGCAATGTTCCCGGACGCGATGGTGACATTGTTGTAGAGTGCCTCATCGTTGAGGATCTTGCCCAGACTGCCGCGCCCCGAGCGGGCATCGCCGAGGATCGCGTCTAGCTTCGCCGCCGTCGAATTAAACCGAGCTACCGCGTCTGAGGTGTCGTTGTACAGCTTCTCATCCTTGAGTAGCTTGCCCGCGGAGCCGCGGCCGGCATTAAGATCGGAGGTGATGGCTTTTACGTCATCAGCGATCTGCGAGATCTTCTCGGCTGATACACGCAGCTCGGCAACGGCGGAGCGAGTTTCGGCGTAAACAGCTTCGTCCTTCAGGAATTTGCCCGCGCTGCCGCGACCTGCACGGAGATCATTAGAAATGGCCTGCAGCTGCTCCACCGTCTTGTTCAGGTTGTTGTATACCGATGGGTCATTCAGGAATTTACCGGCGCTGCCTTGGCCGGAGTTGATGCGGTTGACAGTTGCCTTGAGATCACGGACGGTGGCATCGAGATTGGTGTAAAGCGACTCGTCATTCACCATGCGTCCGATAGTGCCCTCGCCGCGATTTGCCTTGTCCAGGATCTCCGTTGCCGGAACCGCCATCTTGTTGATCTGCGCGAGAAGCTCGTTGCCGGTCTCCGTTAGCTGATTCATCGAAATGGCGGCGCTCGACTGAAGAACCGCATTCTCCTCGATCGGGGCTCCTTTCCCGGTGCCCGGGGTGATGTTGATCATCTTGTCGTTGCCGAGTACAGAAGTGGCAACGAGCTGTGCAACGGAATCACTGCGAATGAGCTCTGAGATCGGCTTTTTATCGAGCGTCTTGACCACAGACAGTGTCGCCTCAATACGATCGCCATTCGGCATATCGGGTGGAAGAAAGACCACATCGTCGACCTTTCCTATCGAAACACCCGCGAGCTGCACGTCACCACCAGGATGCAAACCGTCGGCGGCGATGAAGCGTGCCTTCACATGCATTTTC
>JBJMGO010000043.1:0-3289 GCA_045807825.1 Pyrinomonadaceae bacterium
CACACGAGCAGCGGCACGCCATACTACGACGCGCTGCTCGAGGTAGCGGAGAAGATATTCAAAGACCGGCCGAAGGAGCAGTTTCGCGGCCGTCGTGCCCTGGTTGCGCTGACGGACGGCGTCGATTCGTCGAGCATCGAGGAGTTTGACACCGCGAAGGAGGAGCTCGGGGCAAAGAGCATCATCGAGTTTTTTATCCGAGTCGACACTCGGGAGGATTTTGAATCGCAGCTCACCGGCGACTGCCAGACCGCGATCCATTTCTCCCCGGCGCAGATCCGCCGCTACTACCGCAGTATCTCGGGGAAAGGCGGCGAGAGGGCCGTAAATTTTTGCGAGCTAGGAGATTTCGAGCGGCTCGCCGTCAGCAAACGCCTCTACGACATCGCCGATATGCAGATGAATGATCTCGCAAAGACGAGCGGCGGCAGGGTCTTTCCGGCCGCGGACATGACCGACGCACGAGCCGCCTTTAAAGGCGTCGCCGACGAGATCGGAACGAAGTACACGATCGCCTACAACCCCTCGAACGACAAACGCGACGGGACGTACCGTCGCATCAAGGTCGACGTCGTCGGCCTGCCAAAGGGCACGACGGTCCGCGCTCGCGAGGGCTATAACGCACCCACGAGGTGATCGTTAGGAATTTTAACCACAGATAAACACAGATGCATGCTTCACTCACCCGTGGCAAAATTGATCTATGACTGAATTCAACAGGATCTGCCTGATGGTCCTCGATTCTGTCGGGGTCGGCGAGATGCCTGACGCGGCAAGTTGGGGCGATGCGGGTGCCGACACGATCGGCCATATTGCCGAGTCGCGGCAGCTTCACCTGCCCAATCTACAGAAGCTGGGCCTCGGGAATATTCGCCCTCTAGCCGGCATCCCGGCTGTTGATCAGCCGACCGGCTCATACGGCAAGTGCACCCTCAAGTCGAACGGCAAGGACACCACAACCGGCCATTGGGAGATGGCCGGGATCATTCTCAAAAAGGCATTTCCCACGTATCCCGGCGGCTTTCCAGATCGAATTATTAGTGCTTTCGTGGCCGAGTCGCATGTGCCGGGGATCCTTGGCAACATCCCGGCAAGCGGCACGGAGATCATCAAGCAGCTTGGTGAGGAGCACGTCCGGACCGGCAAGCCGATCGTCTACACGTCGGCAGATTCGGTCTTTCAGATCGCCGCCCACGAGGAGGTCGTGCCGGTCGATCGTCTCTACGAAATGTGCGAAATAGCGCGTCGCATCCTCGACGGCGAGGACCGCGTCGGACGCGTGATCGCGCGCCCGTTTATCGGGCGCACCGCGGAGGATTTCAAGCGAACTGAGAACAGGCACGATTACGCCG
Source organism: Pyrinomonadaceae bacterium (assembly GCA_045807825.1). Lineage (GTDB taxonomy): Bacteria > Acidobacteriota > Blastocatellia > Pyrinomonadales > Pyrinomonadaceae > OLB17. The sequence goes on from JBJMGO010000043.1 coordinate 1,353, forward strand.
TCCCGCCGCCGAGCGGCAACCTTCTTCCCGTGCTAAACGACGCCGGTCTCGACGTCGTGTGCATCGGCAAGATCGCGTCCATCTATGACTCGATGGGTGTCACCGAGGACCTCACGGCGAAGAACAACGACCAGAGCATCGATCAGACGATCAACGCATTCAACGCGGATTCTCGCGGGCTGATCTTCACAAACCTCGTTGATTTTGACATGCTCTACGGCCACCGCCGCGACACTGAGGGCTATGCGAAGGCACTCGAGCACTTTGACGAACGACTGCCCGCGATCCTCTCTTCTATGCGTCCTGATGATCTGTTGATCATCACGGCGGATCACGGCAACGACCCAACTAAGGAAGGCTCCGACCACACTCGCGAGTACGTGCCGCTTCTCGTCTACGGCGCCCGTGCTAAGTCCGGCGTGGATCTCGGTACACGGCAGTCGCTATCCGATATCGGTCATACGATCGCTGCAAACTTCGGGCTCGAGATCGAGGACGGCGTGAGTTTTCTCCAAGAGCTTAGCTAAAAAAACTCACAAAAAGAGCCGGCTGCGAGAGCATCCGGCTCCTCATTCTTTTCGGCCGTATCGTCCCCTAGGAACCCTTGTGGTGGCGATGATGATGACGGTGATGACGATGATGAGGGCGGTGATGCTTACTGCCTGACATCGTCATACTCATGTTCGAGTTTTGTGCCATGACGCTCGCAGCCGAGGCGGCGGTCGGCGTGATCGACGTAAAAGCTAAAAGTCCCGCGAGCAAAAGAAGGCCATTGATAGCAACGATGAGTTTTTTCACAGTTTGATTTCCCCCAAATAGATTGGTTTGAGAAGCCTAGTAACGGATGTGAAATGGGCTGAGCAGCCCAAGCGTGAACGAGGGAAATATAGTCCTTTGCGGGCTCGTTGTAAACAGAGAATTTCCGAAATGTGCAGCCGCAGGTTTCGCCCGCGCAATTACTGATCTAGAATGCATTGGACACGCTTCGCAGACGCCTCAAATGAAAACGTATATCATCCTCGCGCTCACTCTCTGCTGCCTCGCGCAACTCGGCTTCGCTCAGACGAATGATCTCTCCTCCTACAACGATCCGCCGTCGCGACTCCGCGGTGTGATCGAGAAGTATCAGGAGGACTACACACTACTCGACCGCTTCTATTCAGCGGCGGCCAGCCCGAATCGCAGCTCTCGGCTCAAGCAGCTTTACAGCGACTATCTCAACACGCTTGCGAGCACGGATTTTAACAAGCTCAATCACGACGAGCAGGTCGATCACATTCTCTTTAGGAATTACCTCGAGCACGAGACACGCGAGCAGGACCGCCGGGACAAGCAGCTTGCCGAGATGTCGTCGCTGATCCCATTCATGCGGACCATCTCCGATCTTGAAGACCAACGCCGCACCCTCGCCGACATCGACCCGGCAAAGGCGGCGGCGACACTCAACGACCTGAGAAAGACGATCGAGGCGACACAAAAGACCTTCGAATCTTCTTCAGACAAACCCAAACGCACCGTCGCAAACCGTGCCGCTCGCACGATCGGCGAGCTGCGCAATGTTCTAAAGCGCTGGTACACCTACCACAACGGCTACGATCCTATGTTCACGTGGTGGTGCGAGTCGCCCTACAAGCAAGCTGACGAGGCTCTCGCTGCTTATCAGAAGTTCGTTACAGAGAAGCTCGTCGGGATCAAACCTGACGACAAGACGACGATCATTGGCGATCCAATCGGCAGGGAAGCTCTCCTTCAGGAATTGCAGTACGAGATGATCCCTTACACGCCGGAGGAACTGCTCGAGATCGCAAACAAGGAGTGGGACTGGTGCCAGCGTGAGCTCAAAAAGGCGTCCCGCGATATGGGCTACGGCGACGATTACATGAAGGCCATAGAGGCCGTCAAGCAAAAGTACGTCGAGCCCGGCAAGCAGCCGGATC
>JBJMGO010000044.1:0-2500 GCA_045807825.1 Pyrinomonadaceae bacterium
GGACTCGCGGAATTTCGGTACTGCGTGTCCCAATCTTTGAAGATGTCCTTCTCGCTGTCCATCACGAACATCCCCTGGATGCCGATCTTGTCGAGATAGTTCATCACGCCCGCGGGACCGCCGGCTTGCTCCATCAGGATGTCGCTCGCCGTGCCGTCGCTCTCGGAGATCGACTGCGCGAGCAGCTCGCGAACCGTAAACACTCCGCCCTGCGGAAAAAGATTCCTGATCGGACTCCGCACACCCGCACGAACAAAATCCGAGGGGCGAACATTCACCTGCTGGTTGAGCGACACTTTGCCGAGGGAGCTCGCGTAGAGCACCGCCATCGCGATCGGCACCTTGTACACGCTCTGCATAGGGAACTGAGCGTCGCCATTCAGCTCGGCCGCATCGCCAGTCTCGAGCAGCACAGCCGACACGCCGACGCGTCCGTCAGCCTGCTGAGCGATCTGTGCGATCTCTGATTCGAGAGAAGTATCGTGGCGAAGGTCGAGCTTCGGCAGCGGGGCGACAACCGCTTTAGGGGCTGCCGACGACGCGGGAGCATCGATCGGGAGATCGTCCTTTACGCCGCCGCATGAGCTGAAAACCAGTGAAAAAAGAAGAGCAAAAAGAACTGCATTTGCCTGCCTCATCTATCTTAATGGTAGCGACCCGATGCATCCGCACGCAAGATTTGACGCATCACAGCGGCAGATAATTCGTTTCCCACGCAAAGTTAGGTTAAGATTCGTGTCGTTATGAAAAACATGACCGCTCGCGCACTGTCGCTCCTGCTCGTTTTTGCATTCGTTTCTTCTCCCGTTTGGGCCACCTGCGGAGGAGGCGGCGGCGGAGGCGGTGGCGGCATGTCCGGCAGCAACAGCTCGGGCAGCGATCCTACCGTTTACTTCGTGCCCTGGAAGCTCGCCGATCCGGCAAAGCCAATTACGACCGGTCTGGTCCTCTACTGGTTCCCGGCGTCGAAAGAGGAATTGCGAATGTCGCCGCTCAAGCAATCGCGAGACCTCTCGCTCTATGCCTCGCAGTGCGTCGCGATGCAGCTCGCGGACATGCGGGTGCCGAACGCAGACGCACTTCTCGGAGATTCAAAACTCCCGGTCGCAGTTCTCGCGGATCCGTCGGGCAAGGTCATCGGTAAGATCGACAACAACAACGGCAAGCTCAGCCTGCCCGCGGTCGAGAAGCTCGTCGCCGGTGAGGTCAAAAACCGCAAAGCCGACGCCGACACACAGCTCAAGGAAGGGAAATCGGCCGAGGCCGCGGGCAACAAAGACGCCGCCATCAAGGCTTTTCAATCGGTGATGGCAAATCGCTGCATGTTCCCCGACAAGGCCAAGGAGGCCGCAAAAGAGCTGAAGAAGCTTGGCGTCGACAACGTCGGCGAGCTGCCAGCGGCTCCAAACATGGATCCCGCGTTCACAAAGCGGATCGTCAAGGTGATGAAGGACGGCCTTCGCGCCGAGAACGCCGATAAGTACGAGCTAGCCGAGCAGCTCTACTCCAGGGCGGTAGCCATGGACCCCGCAGACCCGACGCCGCGCCGATATCTGGCCGAGCTTTACCGCCATGACATCGGGAACTGGGAAAAGGCCAAGATCGAATTTCACCGCATCCTTGACATGCCCGCGGACGAACTCTCGCGTGCCGTCGCACTGCACGGCCTTGGCAAGATCACTATCCACGAGGGCGAATTCAAAAAAGGTCTGCACCTGATGGAGCAGTCCATCGACATTTATCCGCTCACCCTCGCCTACCGCAACCTCGCCGTCTACTGGAACTCCGAGCACGACTTTGCGAAAGCGAATTTTTACACCGACAAGGCCATCGCACTCGATCCGACGGATCCATACAATCAGGTCTTCGCAGCGGTCTTTAAGGCGATGAACGGCCACAAGGACGAGGCACTCGCGATCGCAAAAGCGAACGTGAATCTCAAAGGTGCTGCCTATAACCTGGCTGGCATCTACGCGCAGAATGGCGATCGCGACAAGGCTCTCGAGATGCTTCGCCGCCACTTCTATGAATACGAGCGTTACCAGGAGGTCCGCTCCAAAGAGATGATGGAAGCAAGGGTCGACGCCGTCTTCGACAGCCTGCGAGCGGACAAGGACTTTCTCGAGCTCACGAAATTCGCCGATGGCCGTCTCCCGATGCCGGCGATGCCCGGCTCAGCAATGCCTACCAATCAGTAGAGGTTTCACCTTGTAACTTTGTTCCCAAGAAAAAGCCGCCCTCGGGCGGCTTTTGAACTAAAAGTCGGGAAGCTTTCTGCCAGTCCTTCGCGGGAGACAAAATGGCGGACCAACCCTGGCTAATGTCTAAGATGATTGTGTTACACGCCGCCGGCTCACACTGTCCGCTAAGCTACACCCGTGTTTAAACTCTCAACTATTTCTCAACCAACCGGTAGCAATCTAAGATCGGCCGCACAGGCTCTGAATGCGACTGTCTCCGGGGAGGAATTATGGGAAGCGCTGCAGCAAAACCCGCGCGA
>JBJMGO010000045.1:0-12221 GCA_045807825.1 Pyrinomonadaceae bacterium
ACATGGAGCATGTCACCGGCCACAACATCAGAGAGATGGTGCGTGAGTGCGTGAAACCTGAGACGCACATGATGACCGACGAGAGTAAGCGTTATCACTATCTGAAATACATCGTTCGCTCTCACGATGCGGTCAACCATTCTGAAAAGGAATACGTCCGTGGTGAGTGCCACATCAATACCGCTGAGAGCGTCCATGCTCTGTTAAAGCGTGGTGTGATCGGTGTGTATCATCACTGGAGCAAGAAGCATTTACACCGCTATCTCGCAGAGTTTGACTTTAGATGGAATGAGCGCAAGACTTCCGACGGCGATAGGACAATCGCGGCGATCAGGGGTATCGAAGGCAAGCGCCTGAAATACAAGGACTCATCGCAAAACTGAGCGACGAAAAAAAGAAAAAGCCATGACTGATTCACGGCCTGGCTTTACCCTAATTAAGATAGCTCTCGTCTTTCCGCGCCGTGCTGGAACCACGCTTTGGAACGACCTAGTACAAGTGTATCACGGAGAAAAACACGATGGCTAGGCCGACAAAATCCACCACCGAAGAATTTAAGTTCAAGTTGGACGCTTATAGTCCGGAGACGATACCAATGAAACATTTGGTTGCGTATCTCTCCGACTTGGCCATTATCTTTGGTGAGGAAGGTAACGTGCATTTTGACCGTCTGGAAGATGGGTGCACGATGCCTGTTATTCGCGTAGATCGTGAGGCTACGCCGAAGGTGCGGACCCGCATCCGGTCTGTAAAACTGCGCATCGGCCCACCAGAAGCTATTGAAGCATGGAAGCGTGTCGATGAACGCTTACGTAAAGACAATTCTGACGGTTACATACTCGCGCCCGGGGATAAAAAGGTTTTGATCTTTCCGGGGATTCGTCAACGGCGGATGCCCGAGTTCGGACCCGTCACGCAGCCTGATGTCCTAGAAGGTGTACCGATAAAAGTAGGTGGAGAAAAGGATTGGGTTCCTGTCCATCTGGAAGATCGTAACGGAGAAATCACAATTTGCCACGCCAAACGTAACATGGCGAAAGACATGGCACGGCACCTGTTCACTACGACGATTCGCGTAGAGGGCAATGGACGTTGGTTGCGATCTTCCGAAGGGGAATGGGAGTTAATCCACTTCAGCGCCTATAATTTCAAGCCGATCAGCGACAGAACGTTGCGCGAGGATATTGATCGTCTACGCAGCATCGAAGGCGAATGGAAGTCTCACGAAGATCCGTTGCATGAGTTAGAGATCATTCGGCATGAAGGCGAAATTCAATAATGATCTGTGTCGATAACACATTTCTCGGTTTGCTGATGGATGCAGGATCGCGAGCGCCTAATGATCCGCGCACAGGTGAGCCGATAGATCGGCTTGAAGACCGCATTTCTGACGTAGTGGCCGAGTGGCAAGGGCACAATGAAAAAGTCATTATTCCCACGCCTGTGCTAAGTGAGTTTCTCGTTCTCGCCGCCGATGACGCGAGCGACTATTTAGACGAGATCGATAGCTCTACGCATTTCGTGGTGCGTGCCTTCGACACGAAGGCTGCGGTTGAGCTATCGGCAATGTATCTGGCTGAGCGTTCACAGATGAGCAACACAGCGAAAAAAAAGGACACTCAAGCTGATACAAAAGCTAAGATGAAGTTTGACCGTCAGATCGTGGCGATCGCGAAGGCGAATCGGGCGACCGCAATTTACTCTGACGATGACGGAGTTGCGGCCTTCGCGGAGCGACATAACATCAGCGTTATTCGGACATGGGATTTACCGGCTCCACAGACACGAGCGGTGCGGTTGCCTGGTATTGAGGAAGAAGATGAGCAAGCACAAGAACGAGCCGCTGAGCCTAGCTCCACTGACGGTGGAGGAAGCTCTGAAAGCGTTACTCCAGACAAAGCCAGAGCCAGTGAAGCCGCACAAGGAAACGAAGGCAACGAGGAAGAAAAGGATCCCGAAAAAAGCGGTCTGAACGCTGGATAAAGAGTTGAGTTAAAAGGCTCTTGACCCCGGGCGCGACATGTGGGAAAATGTTGCATACATGCAACATACAACTAATCACGAGGAATCAGCGATGTTTCAAAAATCTAGGGCCCAAAAGCGTGTCGAGCGGGAAGCGTTCAGTGCGGCTGAGGTCGCTAATACCTTCCTCGAATTGGCAAAACAATCTCATAAACATTTATCCAATCTCCAGTTGCAGAAGCTTGTTTACATCGCGTACGGGTTTCACCTGGCGGCGCTTGGAAAACGACTTTTCCATGACAAGATCGAAGCGTGGCCATTAGGCCCAGTAATCCCTAATCTTTATCACGAACTCAAGCGTTACGGCTGGGGCGAAGTAACAGCTCCGATAGACCATGCCGGACCAATTCCGGGTGATGATCCTGCTCACGTCATTGTCGAGGGCGTCTGGGAGTCGTACGGCGACTTCTCTGCGGAGCAACTGTCTTCCATGACCCATCAGGACGGAACGCCGTGGGCCGCGTCGTGGAAAGAAGGCGAACGCCATACCCCAATTACTGACGATTTGATTCGGACTCATTATCAACGATTACTAAAGAATGAACGATGATGTGCCTCATTTGGTAGATCCGCAGCTTGAGGCAATCGTAAAACAGATTGGCTTGGCGGCCGCCAGTGAGCGCTCAAAACCAAGTGTGACAAAAGACGGCTTGGCAGCCGCCGAGAGGGCGCAATTAGAGATCGAACGTCTACGGATCGAGGTTTCGGATTTACAGGCTAAGGTTGATCGGGATTCGGCATTACACTCTCTGCGGACTGAGTACGTTCCTAAGCTTTATCGCATCATCAAATATTGGATAATTCTTGTCGCGATCGTTGTCGTGGTCAGTTGTACGAGTCTGCCGTTTTTCAATAATCCGGCCTGTCCGAGCTGCATCTCTTTTAGACTCTCCGAGAATGTCTTGATAGCTTTCATTACTTCGACGACCGCGACCGTTGTTGGACTCTTCTATCTAGTAGCCAAGTGGCTCTATCCGGCGGATAAGCCAGTCGATAAATAATACGGAACCCACCTCAGAGAATTATTCGTTGTCATTTGGGTTTGCGAAGTATATAATTCCCAGAAAAGTACCCATCAGACAACGCCTATGGCTCGGCGTCTGGCTCACCGCGTGCACGTATCCGATCGTCATCCTCGTGTTGCCGGCGATCTTTGACGGCGTATCGCGGGCCTCGTACCTCTTCGTCGCCGAGGTATTTGCTCCGGTAGGCGAATGCACTCTCTTCTGGCTCGCCTACCGCAAGGATCAGACCCTCACAAGCTCTGATTGGGCCCGCTGCCTTGCCGTTATCATACTTGCCAATCTCGCCTCGTTCGGCGGTGGCGAGATAATCAACGCCTACCACTGGTTCGGCCTGTTCTAGCAAAATTAGCCAAGATATGGATACAGATGAACGCAGATATCTGATGAAAAATATCTGCGTTCATCTGTGTTAATCTGTGGTTCCCTTTCCGGTGGACCTACGCATTACAGAGATCTTCCTCTCGATCCAAGGCGAGTCGTCGCACGCGGGGCGACCGTGTTCGTTCGTGCGGCTCACGGGCTGCCCGATGCGGTGCGTGTGGTGCGATTCGGAGTACACGTTCACGGGCGGCGAGAGGATGAGCTTTGATCAGATCTTTGCAAAGCTGGAGGGATTTGCCTGCCCCCTTGTCGAGGTCACGGGCGGCGAGCCGCTCGCGCAAAAGAACGCATTCCCATTTATTACCCAGCTCTGCGATCGGGGCTATGAGGTCCTCGTCGAGACCGGTGGCTACGTCTCAACTGAAAACGTTGATCCCGGAGCCTCCATCATCCTCGACATAAAATGCCCCGCCTCCGGCGAGGCCGAGCGCAATCACTGGCCCAACCTCGACCGGCTCCGCCCCGACAAAGACGAAGTAAAATTCGTCATCGCCAATCTTCATGATTGGGAGTTTGCCAAAGAGACCATCCACCAACGCGACCTCACCAACCGCACCAAAGAGATCCTCATCTCGCCGGTCCATGGCATCGATCTGCCTGCGATCGCCGATGCGGTCTCACGCTCGCGACTTCCGGTAAGGCTGAACATGCAGCTTCATAAGTACATCTGGGGAGCCGACGCCCGCGGAGTCTGAAACATATGAAAAGACCATTGATCCTATTTACACTGATCTTCGCTTTCGTAATGGCCGCGTCTGCCCAAAAAACAAAGCCGGCTCTTGACGATCGCATACAGGAATCTCTGGTCGGCTTTCCAGGCAAGGCGTGGATCTATGCGAAGAATCTTGACACTGGCAAGGACTTTTGCCTTCGCTGCGATGAGCAGACGCGGACAGCGAGCACGATCAAGCTAGCGGTGATGGCCGAGGCGTTTCATCAGGTCGCGGAGGGTAAGCTTCACTGGAATGATGACATCGTGCTTACAAAAGAGAGTAAGCAGGGCGGCTCCGGAGTGCTGACCGAGTTCTCAGACAACACGCATATAGATCTCGCGACAGCGCTTCACCTGATGATTGTTGTATCGGACAACACCGGGACGAATCTCGTAGCCGATAAAGTCGGAGCCGATAACGTCAACGACTTTATGGATTCGCTCGGCCTCACCGACATCAAATTCATGCGAAAGATCGGTGGAGGTGGTGAATCAAAAGCGTATCAGGACCCGCAGAATAAGCTCTTTGGGCTGGGGCGTTCCAGTCCTAAGCAGTTCGTGCGGCTAATAGAGTTGATGGATAACGGCCAGCTTGTCTCAAAAGACGCGTCGGCCGAGATGATCAACATTCTCAAGCGTCAGCAGTATAAGGACGGCATCGGCCGCGGCGTGCCCGACACAATTCCCGTAGCGTCCAAGTCGGGCGCGCTCGATCGGCTTCGAGCCGACGTCGGTATTATCTATACGCGACGCGGTCGCATTGCTATGGCGATCATTCTCGATGATATGAAGGTCGTCGAGTATGACGAGGAGAATCCCGGTCTCGCCATGCTCTGGAAAATCTCGCAGGTGCTGCAGGACGGACTAGGAAAGTGAGGTCAGTCGTCCTCGCTTCGGGTGGTATGGACTCGTGCGTTACCGCCGCAATCGCCGCGCGCGACTGCGATGAGCTCGCGTTTCTCCACATCAGCTACGGCCAGCGAACGGAGGCTCGTGAACGGCAGGCCTTCACGCACATCGCCGATCATTATCGTGTGAAGGATCGCCTAAACGTCTCGATCGAGCATCTCGCGAAGATCGGTGGCTCGTCGTTAACGGATGAGAGAATTGCGGTCACCGACGCGGATCTCGGATCCACAGAGATACCCACGAGCTACGTCCCATTTCGCAATGCAAACATGCTGGCGATCGCCGTCAGTTGGGCAGAGGTCATCGGAGCAAGCGCGATCTATATCGGCGCAGTTGCTGAGGACTCGAGCGGTTATCCGGATTGCAGACCCGAGTTTTACAAGGCTTTTCAGCAGGTGATCAATACCGGCACGAAGCCTGATACTCACATTTCGATCCGCACTCCGATCATCCATCTCACAAAAGCAGAGATCGTAAAAAAAGGCGTCGACCTCGACGCCCCTCTCCATCTCACCTGGTCCTGCTACCGTAGCGAGACCCTCGCCTGCGGCACCTGTGACTCTTGTGCGCTCCGTTTGAGAGGCTTTGCACAAGCTGGCATAGCAGATCCGATCGCATACGCTTAGTTGTAGCTATGGCTTGATTCTCAGCCGCTCCCGATCAATAGCGAGGTCCGCGAGATCACCGAGTGCTACAAGAGCGACGTCTTCGCTCACAAAGTATTCCATCGCTAGTGCCTGACATTCATCAACAGTCACGGTCCCAATTCCTGCGAGAGTCTCCTCAACACTGATCTGCCGCCCGTGCACCATCTCAGATTGCGCGAGAGCCGCCGCACGCGAAGCTGAATCTTCCAGGCTCAATAAGACAGAGGCGCGAGCCTGCTCCTTCGCTAGATCGAGCTCATCGTCGCTAATGCCATCGCGAACGATATTCCGCATCTCTTCGATCGCGATCTCCACAACCTCCTCGACCTGCTCAGGCGACGTCGCGGCAAACACTGAGAAAACACCCGCGTCCTGATACATGGTCGTCGACGCTCCGACGTTGTATGCGAGACCCCGTTCCTCGCGCACCTTTTGCCATAGCCGACTTGCCGATCCGCCTCCGAGAATGCTCGCCGTCAGATCCGCGGCATACCGCCGCTCGTCCGGCGCTGCCGGGAACGGTGTCGCGATGATCAAATGCGCCTGCTCAAGATCGGGTCGCTGCTTGATCTCGATGGGCGCGGAAGGGACATGTTCAGGCGCTTCAAGTTGTCCCTGTAAGCGGCCCGCGTCAGCGCGGCCAAAAGTATTTAACACGTTCGCCAGCACGTCCTCGTGCTCGACATTCCCCGCCGCAGTGATGATCAGATTCTCTGGTGTAAAAAACTGTCCGTGATATTCCCGCGTCTTCTTCGCGTCAAAGCTCCTCACCGACTTGGCCGTACCCGAGATGTTCCGCCCGAGCGGATGCCCCGCAAAGAACGTCGCGTTGAAGAGATCGCCCAACGCATCCTCGGGCGAGTCCTCGACCATCTTCAGCTCCTCGATTATCACCCGCTGCTCGGCCTTGAGCTCCGTCTCTTCGAATGTCGGCGACATCAGCATATCCGCCAGCAGGTCGAATGCCGCCGGCAGCTGCTCATCGATCACCTTAATTGCAAACACGGTCTCCTCGTGCGTGGTATATGCATCCAGATTGCCGCCAAGCCGCTCCTGCTCGATCGCGATCTCAAGGGCAGAACGACGCGAGGTTCCCTTAAACACCGCGTGCTCAATAAAGTGCGTGATGCCGTGCAGATCGTCCGGCTCGTACTTCGCACCGACGCGAAAATAGAACCCCAACGTTGCCGACCGAACTCCCGACATCGTGTCGGTGAGCACCACCAACCCAGTATCCAGCCGGGTCTCTGAGATATTCTCTTTCACAACAAAAGACTAGAGCCTAGCATTCGGTATCGTTATTGAAAACCATTCTGCAAACCCAGCCGTCTCAAAAACTTATCAACACACCCATAGCACGCGCTCACATCGTTGCCTTTGCGGCAATGCGAATGTTACATTAACGCTGTTTTCCCCTTTCCCCGAGCAAGTTTGAGATGCCGCCGAGTGCGGCGGATGAGAATCCGACCAAGGAGATCTATCGCAAGATGAAGAACCCGTTTCTCGAGAACTTCCGGCCGTACATTCCTGACACCGCAAACCTGCGCGAGCTGACGCCGCTGCCGCTTATTGTCGGCACGATACTTGGCATCGTCTTTGGCGCCTCGTCCCTATATCTTGTGCTGAAAACCGGTCTCACAGTCTCCGCGTCAATTCCTGTCGCGGTGATCGCGATCACGGTATTTCGCCTCCTGTCGAAGCTCGGCTTGCGCGACGCCACGATCCTGGAGGCGAACATCATGCAGACCGCGGGCTCGGCCGGCGAGTCGATCGCCTTCGGTCTTGGCGTCACAATGCCAGCGATCATGATCCTGGGGTTTGACCTCGACCTTTATCGAGTGATGATGGTCGCGGTGATGGGCGGCCTTCTGGGAATTCTCATGATGATCCCGCTCCGACGGGCGCTCATCAAGGACCAGCACGGCTATCTCAAATATCCGGAGGGCACCGCCTGCGCGGAGGTCTTGAAAGCCGGCGCCTCTAAGGAATCGCGTGAGGCATCTGACGAGGGCAACACGGCGGAGACAGACGACGCGGCCCTGCAGGGCGGCAAGATCATCACCATCGGATTTGGCATCGGCTTTCTGTTCAACGTGCTGATGCAGGTCTTCTCGTTTTGGAAGGGAACACCGACAAAAGTGTTCTCCGACCAGACATTCAAAGGCGGCTCGGTCAGCCTCGCCAACGACCCAACGCTGCTGGGCGTTGGGTACATCATCGGTCCCCGTATCGCGGGCCTCATGATGGGCGGCGGCATCTTGTCGTATCTGGTATTGATCCCGATGATCAAGTTCTTTGGCGGGGGAATGACCTCGCCCGTCGCTCCCGCACTTGGCAAAACGATAGCCGAGATGGAGCCGGACACCGTCCGCGGAGCGTATGTGCTCTACATCGGAGCCGGCGCGGTCGCGATGGCCGGCATCATCTCGCTAGCCAGAAGCTTGCCCACGATCATTCACGGTCTAAAGGGCGGACTCGCCGATCTTCGCGGCTCCAGCGAATCAAAATCCAACGTCCCGCGCACCGACCGCGACCTCTCGATGAAATGGGTTGTCGTCGGCGTCATCCTGCTCGTTGCCGGCATCATGCTTTACCCAAAGCTCGGCCTCAGTGTCTTTGCGCATCCATTCGTCGCTTTCTTTGGATCGATCCTGATCATCATCCTTGGGTTCCTGTTTGTGACCGTTTCATCGCGACTGACGGGTGAGGTTGGTTCGTCGTCAAATCCCATATCGGGAATGACGGTCGCCACCTTGCTGATCACCTCGCTCGCGTTCCTGGCTCTCGGCTGGACCAGTCCTGATCCCTACTTTGTCACAGCTCTATCGATCGGCGGCATCGTGTGTATCGCCGCCTCGAATGGCGGCACGACATCTCAGGACCTCAAGACGGGCTTTTGGGTAGGCTCAACGCCTCGCAACCAGCAGATCGCCATTCTCGTCGGTGCACTCGCGTCTGCACTAGTGCTGGGCTACCTGTTGATCGTCCTCAATAATAACGAGACTTATTACGCTAAGGTCGACGCCGCCTCGCCTGTCGCGGCAATGAACCTGACAGAGGACAAGCTTTTCCGTCAGAATGGCGAGCTCCAGATGGAGCAGGTCTCGAACGGCAAGTACAAGGGCGTCGATACAAACACCTACACCGTCTGGCAAAACACAGAGCCCTCATTTGGCCAGGTCGGCAAGTATCTCGTCGACAGGTCGGGCCATCCGGCTTACTTTGTCGACCCCGGCATCAACGGCGTCCTCAAAAAGGATGAGGAGGGCAAAGAGCTCACCCGCTACGACGCTCCAAAGGCGACCCTGATGAGCTACATCATCAAGGGTGTCCTGGGGCAGAATCTGCCTTGGGGCCTCGTGATCCTGGGTGCGATGATGGCCATCGTTTTGGAAGTCTCTGGCGTTCCCTCGCTCGCCTTTGCGGTGGGAATTTATCTGCCGATCTCGACATCGGCACCGATCTTTGTCGGCGGCATCGTGAGATATCTGGTCGACATTTATCTCAGGCGTAAATTCGCAACGCACGAGATGACCGAGGAGCAGCTAATCGCCGAGACCGACAAGTCCAACGGCGTCCTGCTCGCATCCGGCTACATCGCCGGCGGCGCCATCGCCGGTATCCTGATCGCTATCTTCGCCGTGGTGCCTTGGCTAAAGGACGTCCAGGACAAATTTGGAGAATATGCGAAGAGCAATCCTTTCGCTGAGGGCAATTGGTCGGATCTGCTCGGCCTCCTCCCCTTCCTCGTGTTAGCGGTGCTCTTATATCTTGCGGGCCGTGAATTGTGGCTCTCCGGAAGAAAACGAGTGGCCTAAAAAAGTGTTTTACTTCGTTCAACGCGGCACGCTATAATGTCAGTTAGCGTGCCGCTTTTCTTTGACCCTTCTCCCCGGCCGTCACCTTCCAGAATGAAAAAGCTCCGCATCGTGTTACTCGCGATCCTCCTGAGCACCCTTTGTTCATGCTCGCCCGCCGAGCCCACCAAGGGAGCCGTGAATTCGGCTAGTTCCGCTCCACAGGCCGCAAATATAGGCGTGAATGCCACAAACAGTGGTGCAAAGATCGAGATCACTGCCGGCGGACCGGCCGACACCGTCCGGGCTTTTTACCAGAAGCTAAAAGAGAAGAAGTTTCGCGAGGCGATCTACATGACCAACCTGCGTCCGGCTGTCGAGGGCCTAACGGACGCGGAATTGCAGGATTTTTCACTTGATTTTGAGCAGCTCGCGGGTCAGGTACCAGCCCAGCTTGAGATAAACGGTGAGATCGTCACGGGTGATTCCGCTACCGTGACTGTAAACCTGCCGAATGCCGACACCGGCAAACCCGAGGTGCAGCCGATCAAGCTTCGACAGCAGAATGGCCTCTGGGTGATCCAATCAGTAGACGATACCGCCGCCGCGAGGATCAAAAAAGAAGGCAAAGGCTACCTATACAACGTCCGCATCGAGACTCACCAGGAGGAGGCCCGAACGATGCTGGATCGCATCGCCAAGGCCGAGATGGTACAGGCGGCACAGAATAACGGCCAGTATTCCGATCTGAACGCCCTCGTAGCCGCCGGTCTGCTGCCGGCAGACGTCAAAACAAACACATCCACCGGCTACAACTACGAGGTCCTCATTGCGGCCGACAAAAAGTCGTATTCAGCGACCGCCTACCCGTCGCAATACAGCAAGACCGGCAAATTGTCATTCCTGGTTGAGCTCGACGCAAAGGGCGCGTCCCATCTGACAAGCCGCGACAATGGCGGCAAACCGGTCAAAAAGTAAGGTTATGCAAAAAGTGTACGGACCGGTTGAATTTCGGTGCAAAAGGCTTATGATGCTTATGATATTACCTCTCCACACGTTTTTCTCCAGGCGGAATACAGATGATTCGCGAGCTGATAACAAAGCTTAGTCGGTCGCTGTCTGAGAAGATGGTGCCTCCGCGTCGCCCTTACGCCGCGCCGATCAAGGTGTGGTTCGATCCCGATGTCAAGACGGAACTCGCCCTCGAGACCGCTCGGGCAAACTGCATTATCGGGGAGACGGTAGACATCAGCGCCAACGGAATTGGATTCTCGGTTCCCTTCATACGCATTAAGGAGAAGTACCTCGTCAACCAGGACCGGCCGCTTAATGTCGAGGTCGACCTGCCCGGCGGCAAGGTCCATCTCAGGATGCTCGGCAAACGCTATGAGAAGGTCGGTATGCACTCCTCGCAGGAGAGATTCTTCGTGGGAGCAACGATCACTGAGCTGACCGGCACCGATCAGGAGATCTATGAATACTTCGTCAAGAACGGGGCCCCACGCCCACGCACCACAGCCGAGCGCATGGGCATCGTTGTCGAGTAACTACGAAAGCGCGTCCACCTCGCCGCCGCAAAAAGGACAAAACATTTTCTGATCGACTCCTGTCCCCTGGATCGTTGCACCGCAGTGCGGGCACGCGTTTGGGAACCGATATCCGCCCGCGACCACTGAGACCATCAGTGGAGAACGTCCGTACTTCGCGAGAGCCGCATTCACGTCGGAGAGAAAGGCGTCCGCCTCAGCAGGATAGCCCGCTTCACGCATGACGGCGATGACGTTCGTCAGTTCCTGGAGGTACTCGTCGCTGTCGTCGTCTTCGCCGCTCAGCCAATCACCAAGCTCATAACCCTGCAGCGCACGGCGTGCCTGAGCGAGAGCATTCGCGCCGTCGCGGGCTTTCAGATAATCCTTGCACGCGGAGATGCAGTCGTCGGCGAAGATCAGCTCGTTGTCATTGGCGGCAAGTTCGACACTAGCACGCTTTGCCCAGTCCTCGGCCGCTCCGACGTAGTCGTGGCCTGACTCGCGATGGATCGCGTCGTGACGCAACCCATCGAGCTCTTTTCCCTTCCTGTACTTGCCAAACAATCCCATCAGCTCGAATGATCGACGACGATGCGCCAGCCTTCTTTGAATTTTCTGAATAGCAGCGTGGACTCGCCGTGCGGATTGTCCTTTGCACGCTTGATCGACCACGTCATTACGATGAACGCCGCATTCTTCGACAGTTGCGAAAACTCCACATCTCCGAATGACAGCGTACCCATCTTCTCTCTGCTGTCGTAGTTCTTTTTGTACCTGTCTAGAGTCGCCTGCCAGCCGCGCGTGACCGCCGCACCGCCGACGAATTCCAGCCTGTCAGACTTCCAATAGCCGGACATAAAGCCGTCAATGTCGCCGCGATTCCACGCGGCGGTCTGCTCATCCAGGATCTTCCGAATAGTGGCTTCGTCCCTCGACTGGCCCGAGGCAAAGCACACCGACGCCAGAACGAGCGCTATGGTCAACAGCAGTTTCTTCATAAGTGAGTACTTTATAACGAGTACTCGCTCACCGGTCAAACATTGCTGAGAGGATCGTCGGGAGAATGATGACTACAACGATGCTAAACACCCACCGCATGCCATCAGGTTACGCCGCCGGACGATCGCGAATGGTAACCCCCCTGACAAAGCGTAACCACGAAAATACACGAAATTGCACGAAAAGACTGTCGTTTTCCG
>JBJMGO010000046.1:0-9267 GCA_045807825.1 Pyrinomonadaceae bacterium
ACTCGTATTGTTGTTATATTTCGCGGAGAGGGTACTCGTTGTTCCGCGGGAGTTGTTGTCCTTTACCTTCTCGTCGACGTCATACTTGATACTGAGAAATTTCTCCTTGACAACGATCTCCTTGGGGGCGAGTCGGGTGCCCAGGCCATCGATGATCGTGAGATTCCAGATCGCGTTGCTGCGGAGGCCCGGCACTTGATGGTAGATGTTGATGTCGGACGGATCATCCCCGGCGATCAAAGCCTTGCCCCATTTCTTATCAATGAGCTGGAACTTATTGTCACCCTTTTCTACGAGCTTCCACTTAGCATTATCCCGCCCCTCAGGGACGAGATGGTAAATTTTCCCGTCGTCCGCGTCACCCGCGGAGATGGCTTTGCCGTGACGAACGTCGATTATGTAGTAGTATCCATCGCCCGCAGGTTCAAACATCCACTTGCCGTTGTCGCGATCCTTAAGTTCCAGATGATAGAGCCGACCGTCGTCGCGATCCCCGGCAATAAGTGCCACTGGCGTCTTTTGACTGTCCTCGATCTTCAGGTAGGCATACTTCTGTGAAATGACGCTAACCGAGAATAGGGCTAATAACGCCAAAGATAGAGCAAAATGTCTAAGCCTCATGCGTCAGACACCTCCTTTGCTTGAATTAACCTATGGTGAGAAACGCGATTGTAAGGGTGGGCCAGTAGGAAGTCAAGACGGGCAGCTTCAAAAAAAGGGAGCCACCGGGCTCCCTCTATGCGTCCGAATCATATGGCGGTTATCCTTTTCGTAGCTCTGTCAGCACCTGCTTTGCAACGGCCTTTAGCGTGTCAAAAACGCCTGTGCCGGTTGAGGCGACTGCCTCGAAAACCGGCTCGCCTTTTCGCTGCAGCTCGGCAGTGAGATCGTCTGTAGCAATTACGTTTGGCAGGTCGCGCTTGTTGAGCTGCAGCACGTACGGGATGTTATTCAACTGATATCCTTGCGTCTGGAGATTCTCCTCGAGGTTATAGAGCGACTCGATGTTGGCGTCCATTCGCTCTTCCTGACTGTCGGCGACAAAGACGACGCCATCGACACCTTTGAGAATGAGCTTTCGAGAGGCGTCGTAGTACACCTGACCGGGAACGGTGTATAGATGGAACCGCGTCTTAAAGCCGCGTACCGTCCCGAGCTCAAGCGGCATAAAGTCGAAGAACAGCGTTCGATCCGTCTCTGTCGCGAGGGAGATCAACTTGCCCTTCGCCTGTGGAGCGGTCGAGTCGTAGATGTACTGGAGATTCGTGGTCTTGCCGCAGAGGCCCGGACCGTAATAAACGATCTTGCAGTTGATCTCGCGAGAAGCGTAGTTGATAAAAGTCATAAGCAGTGGTCGGTGGTCAGTTGTCAGTGGTCAGGCTTTGAACACTATTCACTGTTCACTGTTCACTATTAACTAAATAGGCTGTCGATGTCCTCATCGGAGATCTCCGAGAAGAATGAGGTTCCGTTCTGTGTCGACACGACGGAGTCGCGCATCGCTTCGTCAAGGATCGAGGCCACCTCAAAGCTGCCGCGTTTCGTCCTGAGCTTTACCAGGCTCAGGGTCGAGCGCTCGTCGAATACTACCACGAGCAAGCTGCGGCCGATCACGCTGATGAAGATGCTCTCACGCTCGCCTTCGTGAAAGACGGATGGGAATACATCCTCGCCGATCAGCTTCGCCATCGACGTAGTCGCGGCCACATTGCCGGCAGCAAGACTCGAGAAGCTGGTCGTATCCATGTCGCCGATCTCGCCGTTCAAGGCGATCGGCTGCCCATCGCGGTCGACGAGGAAGACGCAGCGAGCCGCACACTCGACACGGAGGCGTTCGAGGACGACCTTCAGCCTATGAAACTGGTTTTCTTGCAATATGAAAGGCGTCTCTGCCATTGAGCGTCTCGCGAGTGTTTTTGTAACCTTGGGGTCGGATCCGACGGGTATCGGTCGATGGGATGGACCACCCAATGGGATGGTCCGCAAACACAAATCTAACACAGCATTGAGGGTGCAAACAAGTTTTATTATCTGTTGTAGCCGCCTTGATCAAAATGCTATTATCGCGCGTGCCGCGCGTCATGCTCTGGCTCGCGGAAATTCAGTGTCGTTTCCACAGAACAGCTCACCATTCAAGGGGTCCGGAACATTCCCGTCTAAATGAAGCACCATCTTTTTAGCGATAGTCCCGGCGGGCTGGGCTTTGTTGCGATAGGCGGCGGCAACGGCCTCTCGATGGTGCTGCGCGGCCTGAAAAAGTATGTGCGGGCGAACGAGACTGAACCGGTTTGGATAGATGAGCTAGCGGCGATCGTCGCCGTTACGGACGATGGCGGGAGCTCGGGGCGGCTGCGCGATGAGCTGCAGATGCTGCCGCCGGGTGATATCCGCAACTGCATGGTCGCCTTGAGTGAGGACTCGCAGCTGCTGTCGCAGTTGTTCCAATATCGTTTCCGCGGTGAGGGCCAGCTTGGGGGGCATAGTTTTGGAAATCTTTTCCTCGCGGCCTTGACGGAGGTGACCGGCGACTTTGCGGAGGCTGTAAAACTCTCGAGCGAGATCCTCGCGAGCAAGGGCCATATCTACCCGGCGACGGTCGCGGACGTTCGGCTCGTAGCTGAGCTCGTCGACGGCAGCACCGTCAACGGTGAAACCAATATCTCGAAGGTGGGCCACAACATCAAGAAACTTTCTCTGGAGCCTGGCGACTGCGATCCGATGCCCGAGGCACTCGAGGCGATCGCGAAAGCAGATGTGATCACCGTAGGTCCCGGCTCGTTATTCACAAGCCTCCTGCCGCCGCTGCTTGTGAACGGCGTCGCTGATGCCATCGCTGAGTCCCGGGCGACGAAGATCTTCGTCTGCAACCTCATGACCCAACCGGGCGAGACAGACGGAATGACGTCGCGCCGGCACCTTGAGATCGTACGTGAACACGCGCCGCAGATCGATTTTGATCATGTGGTCGTCAACAACGCTCCGGTGAGTGAGGAGCAGATGGCAAAATATGCTGAGGAGGGTGCGGAGCAGATCGGCGTTCACGGCTCGATCAATGCGGAGACCATCGAGGGAGCCGAGATCGTGTACGGCAACCTTCTGGACGAGGGCAAAATGGTCCGCCACCACCCAGACAAACTCGCGCAGGTCCTCCTGCTTTGTGCCCTGCAACCGACTTCAGCAGTTCAGAGTGCGAGCTTTAGCTTGTAAAATACTCGACGGGGTAACAAGCTAACGCTAGCACTTCAGAACTTGTGAATTCCGAAATCAACATACTCATCATGGCCGCGGGTCTAGGCACGCGGATGAGATCAAATAAGGCGAAGGTCCTGCATGAGCTCGACGGCCGCCCGCTTGTAAATCATGTCGTCGAGGCCGCTCTCGCTCTCGATCCAAAAAGCGTCTGCGTCATCGTCGGCCATCAAGCTGATCAGGTAAAAGCTGCGGTGAATGCCGAGTTTCCCGACGAGCGCGTGTGTTTTGCTATCCAGGAACAGCAGCTCGGCACCGGCGATGCTATCGGCTGCACGCGCTCGTTGTACGGAGAGGCGGATTCGACGATCGTTGTGCTGACAGGAGACGTTCCGCTCATCACCTCTGAGACGATCAAGGCGCTGATCGATCATCACGAACGTGAAGACGCTGCTGCGACATTGCTGTCCGTAAAACTTGAGGATCCTTTCGGCTACGGCCGTGTTATCCGTGACGTAAAGAGCGGTTTATCTAAGATAGTTGAGGAAAAGGACGCCAGTGCCGATGAGCGCGAGGTCAATGAGATCAATGCCGGCTTTTACTGCTTTGACGCTCGCAAGCTTTTCGCCGCACTCGGGGGTCTTGGCAGCAACAATGCTCAAGGCGAGTATTATCTAACCGATATCCCAGGAATCTTGCTCGCCGACGGCAACAAGGTAGCTATCTACGGCGCACCCGATCATCAAGAAGTAGAGGGCGTGAATGATCGACGCCAACTCGCCGCTCTCGAGCATGCGTTAAGGGTAAAAACGATCGAGAAGCTAATGCTCGAAAGCGGCGTGACGTTTATCGATCCGTCGTCGGCATACATTTCGTCGCGTTCGGTGATAGGTCGCGACACTGTTATCCACCCGAATGTCACCGTCGAGGGCGAGAGCGTGATCGGCGAAAATTGCGTAATTCGGTCTGGGACGCGGATTCACTCCTCAAAGATCGGGAATGGTGTCGAGATCCGTGACAACTGTCTTATCCGCGACTCTGAGGTCGGCGACGAATGCACGCTCGGGCCGATGGCACATCTTCGCGGCCATGCCGTCATGCGAGAGGGTTCAAAGGTGGGCAACTTTGTTGAGCTCAAGAAAACGAATCTCGGCCGCGGTTCAAAAGCCAGCCACCTTACATATTTGGGCGACGCAACCATCGGCGAGGACACCAACATCGGTGCCGGCACCATCACTTGCAACTACGACGGCAAGAACAAGCACGAGACGCACATCGGCGACCGCGTAAAAATAGGTTCCGACACAATGCTCGTCGCCCCGATCACAGTTGGCGACGGCGCCGTGACAGGAGCGGGAAGTGTGGTCACTAAGGACGTCCAGCCCGAGACGCTCGTTGCCGGAGTTCCTGCCAAGGTCAAGAAGGTGCTGAATGGCAGCTCCGACGTGGAAAACACCGTCCAAAAGCCGCGTCGAGAGCAGCTTACACCTGAGGAATCACTAAAACGCACAGAGAGCTTTCACGAGCGGAAGGAGCAATTCGTTGCCACTATCAAAAAGAGCGAGGATTGAGGTCTATTTGGCTGTCCAAAACACGGCCGAATATCGACGTCTCCGCACAGCTGTCGAGAGCGAATTCATCAACACGTTCGGTGGTTGTACGATCATCCGCGGGGCCAAAGGGCAGTATCTAGCCGCTGACCGCAAGATCGATAGGGATGACATAGACGTGCTTTATGCAGACACGCCGTTCGCGGCTGAGGATTTTGGTGGTCTTTCAACGTATACTGATTCCTTGCGAGCCGCTCTGCTCGAAGCCACTGCAGAAGAATCTGTCCTTGTTGTCGTTCACGAGATATTCCACTCCACTTGAGCTATGACCGAACAAGATAATTGGACACCGCCACCTCCCCCGGATGACGGATCGATCTTTAGCGCCAGCACGCGTGAACATTACGCGCAGGACATCGGAAAGAAAGCGATGAATTCCCTGATCCTGGGGATCCTCAGTCTTTTTTGCTGCGGCCTCATCTTTGGCATCCTCGGCCTCAACGCCGCGAATGAGGCACTCACAAACATTGAGGTTTATGATGTCGCGCACGACAAAAAAGGTCTCGCAACGGCCGGAAAGGTCATCTCAATAGTAGGCCTCGTTCTGTGGGGCATAGCGATCGTCCTTCGAATTCTACTCGCCGTCGCAAAGTAGGGATAGTAATAGACATAAATGTGCGGAATTGTCGGTCAGCTACAGGCTTTGAACCGGGTGCTAGGGAAGGTCTTACTGATCTCGGCTATCTTCTCCGCGATCGGCAAGAATACTTTGGCACAGACGACTCCGGATCTTACGGGGACTTGGCGCGCTGATGGATGGCAATCGTCAGAAGGTGGGGAAGTTGGTAGTGGCGAGGCAATCGTATTCTTCTTGGAACTGGCGATTACTCAAACACCGGATGTGTTGACGAGCAGATTCCATTTTTATGTAGATCGCAGAAAGGGCTCGCAAGTCATCGCCAGGCTGGGCGATCAAACGGAGAAGTCTATAGTTCATTACGATGGGCGTGACGATGACAATATGACGCCGGGCGGTCAGCCGATTCGGTCAACAACCACCTGGGACAAGGCGAAGCTGGTTACCACCTATTACTCTGAGCCTGACAAACACGGTAAACGTAGAGAATTAGGGACTACCAGCTTGGAGCTCGATCCACGCGGCCGGCTCATTCTGATGCGGCACTCAAAGCAATCTCTACATGATTTGGACACAGCGCCGGCGTTCAATGTCCGAGACATGAAGATTGCGAAAGTGATTTTTACAAAGTTCTAAATATGTGCGGAATTGTCGGTTACGTTGGTAAAAAGTCGGTCGTGCCTCTCATTGTCGAGGGGCTGAGAAAGCTTGAGTATCGCGGGTACGACTCGGCGGGGATCGCTGTGGTCGATGGCGATCACCATCTGGAATTGCGGCGTGCCGAGGGCAAGCTGCGCAATCTCGAAGAGTGCATTCGTCTGAATCCGCTTGATGGGAATTACGGGATCGGCCATACCCGCTGGGCGACTCACGGCCGTCCGACAGAGGAGAATGCACACCCGCATAGAGACCAGTCGGGTAAGGTCGTCGTTGTTCACAACGGCATCATCGAGAATTATCTGACGCTCAAGGAGCGGCTCATCGCCGAGGGCCACGAATTCAAGACCGAGACCGACACCGAGGTCGTTGCTCATCTGATAGGGCACTACGTCGATTCCGAGGGCCTGTCGCTGGAGCTCGCGGTGAGGAAGACGGTCGCGGAACTCAAAGGCATCTTTGCGCTATCGATCATCTCCAAGGATGAGCCCGACACGATAATTGCGGTTCGCGAGGGTCCGCCCGTGGTGATCGGACTTGGCGACGGTGAATTCTTTGTCGCCTCCGACATTCCGCCGATCCTCGCTCACACTCGCGACGTTTTTTTTCTGGGTGATAGAGAGATCGCGATCCTGACCAAGGACTCGGTTCGTGTGACGGATTTCGACGGGAATGCCGTCGAGCCGCAGCAGCAGCGGATCACGTGGGACCCGATACAGGCGGAGAAGGGCGGCTTTAAGCACTTCATGCTCAAGGAGATCTATGAGCAGCCGCGCGCGGTCCGCGACACCGTGCAGGGCCGTGTCTCGCTCGACACGGGCAAGGTTTACCTCGATGCGATGAATATCTCAGAGGAGGAATTTCGCAATTTCGCTTCCGTAAAGATCGCCGCGTGCGGCACCTCGTGGCACGCCGGCCTCGCAGGGAAGTACATGATCGAGCAGCTCGCTCGTGTGCCGGTCGATGTCGATTACGCGTCGGAGTTTCGATATCGCGATCCGGTGTTGAGTGAGAATGACCTTCTCGTTGTCATCTCGCAATCCGGCGAAACGGCTGACACTATCGCCGCTATGCGCGAGGCGAAGCAGGCCGGCTGTAAGGTCCTCGCGATCTGCAACGTCTTTGGCTCGATGATCACACGCGAGGCCGACGGCACGATCCTGACGCACGCGGGGCCTGAGATCGGCGTTGCTTCGACAAAGGCTTTTACCGCTCAGATGATCGCGCTGTATATATTTGCCCTATACCTCGGCCAGATCCGCGGCCGCATCGAGGAGGAGACGGCGAAAAAACTCGCCCAGGACCTCGCCGAGCTGCCGCTCAAGATCGAGCAGCTTCTCAATGACGCTGACAACATCGAGGAGCTGTCGAAAGACTTCTTCCGCGTACAGGATTTTCTCTATCTTGGCCGTGGTATAAATTTCCCGGTGGCTCTCGAGGGTGCCCTCAAGCTAAAGGAGATCAGCTACATCCACGCCGAGGGCTATCCCGCCGGCGAGATGAAGCATGGTCCGAATGCGCTCATCGACGAAAAATTGCCCGTCGTCGTCATCAACACCAAAGAGCACGGCAACACCGGCAGTGAGCTTCGTTACGAAAAAACTCATTCGAATATCGTCGAGGTAAAGGCCCGCGATGGCATCATCGTCTCAGTCCTGACCGAGGGCGATACGATGTCGAGCAAGGTCTCGGATCATGTTATTGAGATCCCTGAGACGAGCGACCTTCTCGGTCCGGTCCTCTCGATCGTGCCGCTCCAGCTTCTCTCATACCACATCGCCGTCCGCCGCGGCTGCGATGTAGATCAGCCCCGAAATCTGGCCAAATCTGTGACGGTGGAGTAAGATTCACGCTATGAAGTGGCGAGTCGTTTTAGAGCAAGATCCGGACAGCGGTGACTGGTCAGTTTGGTGTCCGGAGCTGCCCGGCTGCGCAAGCGCCGGGACAACGGAGGAGGAAGCTCTTAGTAACATTCGCGAGGCGATAGAGCTTTATCTAGAGCCGGACACCATACCGATGCCGCCGACCTCTGTTATCAGAGAGGTCTTTGTGTAATGGGCGACAAGATTCGCCCTTTTACATCGAAAGAGCTAGAGAGACTGCTTACCAAATATGGATTTTTATTGATCTCTCAGAAGGGCAGTCACCGCAAATGGCGGAACCAAGCAACTGGGCGTCAGGTGATCGTCCCATTCCATAGCGGCCGCACCATTCCAATAGGAACTTTGCGTAACATATTAACCAATGCTGAAATCCCCGAAGTAGAATGGAAGGGATGAAGGCCATCCGCGTACACGAATTTGGTCCACCCGAAGTGATGCGCCTCGAGGAGGTTGAAACGCCGCGGGCAACGGGCACGCAGGTGCTTGTCAAGGTTCATGCTGTCGGCGTGAACCCGGTCGAGACCTACGTTCGCAGCGGCCAATACGCTGCCACGCCGCCGCTGCCGTACACGCCGGGCAAAGATGCCGCGGGCGTTGTCGAGGCTGTCGGAGATGAGGTCAAGCACTGGAGCGTCGGCGATCGTGTTTACACCGCGAATTCCGTCTCCGGCGCATATGCCGAGTTCACCCTTGTCGATGAGAACGACCTTGGCCGCCTCCCTGACAACACGTCCTTTGAGCAAGGTGCCGGCATCTGGACACCGTACGCGACAAGTTATCGAGCGTTATTCCAAAAGGCAAAGGCCAGAGAAGGCGAGACCGTTCTCGTCCACGGAGCGAGCGGCGGGGTTGGCATCGCAGCCGTTCAGTGGGCAAAAAGCCGCGGTCTTACTGTGATAGGCACGGCGAGTTCGGACGAGGGCAAAAAGCTTGTTCTCCAGCAAGGTGCGAATGTGGTGCTCGATCATTCACAGGAAGGGTACCTTTTAGATATCAAGGAATGGACCGGCGGGCTTGGCGTAGATGTGATCATCGAGATGCTTGCGAACGTAAACCTCGCAAAGGACTTTGAGGTCCTAAAGATGTTCGGCCGTATCACCATCGTCGGTAACCGCGGTTCGCTAGACTTTAACCCTCGCCTGATCATGGGCAAGGACGCCACGGTTACCGGAATGGCCCTCTTCAACGCCCCACCCGAGGCGTTTGAGGAGATCCACAACGCCGTCTATGACGGCCTCACCCGCGGCGATATCAACCCCATCGTCAGCCGCACATTCCCGCTCGCCGATGCCGCAAAGGCACATCATGCCGTTATCGAGGATAAAGCTCTCGGCAAGGTCGTCCTTGTCCC
>JBJMGO010000047.1:0-5368 GCA_045807825.1 Pyrinomonadaceae bacterium
AGTTATTAAAATGCAGCTGCTGCTCGCCGCACGGATTGCAAGCGTAGATCGGGCCCATCGACGCCATCAGATGATTGTGGCGATTGACCTCGTCGATAAAGATGATGCCGGGCTCGGCGTACTTGTGCGCGGAGGCGATGATGCGGTTCCAGATGTCGGGTGCAAAGACCATTCCGGCCATCGGCGGCTCCTCGGCGGTGCAGTCGCTGAGGTCGGTCGTCTCAAACGACAATTTATCAGTGAATGTCACGGTCGAGCCGTCGGGGCGGCGATAAAGTTTGTAGTCGCTGCCCGTGACGGGATCGTGCACGGCCTGCGTCCACGGCTCGTCGTCAAACTCGGTTTGGAACCACGTTCCGCTGTCGACCGCGTCCATAAAGAGGTCCGTCACCGTTACGGAAATGTTGAAATTCGTGAGGCTCGTCTGATCGTTCTTTGCGTGGATGAAGCGTAATACATCAGGATGCGAGACGCTCAGGATGCCCATGTTGGCACCGCGGCGGACACCGCCTTGCTTAACGACCTCAGTCGTCTGGTTGACGATGTTCATGAAGGACACCGGGCCCGACGCGACGCCGCGTGTCGACTGCACCATCGCTCCCGCGGGACGCAGAAATTCGTACGTCATTCCCGTGCCGCCGCCGGTCTGGTGAATAACAGCGACATTCTGTGCATGCTCCATTATTCCCTCGATCGAGTCGGGAACATTGAGCACAAAGCAGGCCGCGAGCTGTCCCTTGGGCTTGCCCGCGTTAACGAGGCAAGGCGTGTTTGGCACGAAGTCACGCGCGAGCATGACGGTTGTCATGTGATCGTAAAAGAGCTTTTGTTTTGCGGGGTCCGTCTCGGCGCGCGACACATGGCCGACGACGCGGCGGACGATGTCGTCCCAGGTCTCGACGGGATTGCCGTTCTCATCGCGGTGCGAGTAGCGTTTTGCAACGACCTTTTGCGCGTTCAGCCCAAGCGGCACGATGTCGCGGGCGGTCGCGGTACCCGTGCCGCCGCCATTTTGGTCGAGGAAACTGTTCAACGCGGACTCAAAAACGGTGCTCATAAGGGAACTCCTGTGGCTCAAAATTGGGACAAGCTTGGGCTGGCTATTTAATGCTATTTTAACATCTCGAATAGCATTGGCGCGAGGGCCAGCGTGCACTCTGATTGTTTTATTTGGAACTTGAGGAGCCGGCTTGAAGTTACGTCAGCTCAAGTGGACAAAGTCTAATGCGCTTGGTGAAGTGTTGTCAAGAGAAATTTACCCTCCGGCAACAACATCTTGTGGAAAAGCTGTGTGAAAGCACCAAATCTCGTTACTTTGCGTTAACCGCAGCGATAGCCGATAATCACGCCAGATGCCCCAAATCGTTGCATTGTTGAGCGAAGTCAAAGCCTCTGTTGACGCACGGATCGACGCCATTGTACCCGCGGCTGAGGTGCCGCCGACCAGGCTTCATGAGGCGATCCGCTGGAGCCTTTTTGCAGGCGGCAAAAGGGCGCGCCCCGCGCTTGTTATCGCCTGCGGCAGGACGTTTGGAGCTCAGGACGAAAAGCTCGTCACGACTGCGGCCGCGATAGAGCTTATTCACACATATTCTTTGGTGCATGATGACTTGCCATCGATGGACAATGACGACCTGCGGCGAGGGCGGCCGACGTGCCACAAGCAGTTTGGCGAGGCGATTGCGATACTCGCGGGCGACGTGATGCAGACGCTGGCCTTTGGTGCCATCGCGGGTGATTCATCTGTATCTAGCGATCTGCGGATAAAGCTTATCGAGCTGATCTCGACTGCAGCCGGAACGCCGGCGGGAATGGTCTCGGGCCAGCAGCTCGATTTAGACGCGGAGGGCGCGGAGAACACGGTCAGCGAGATTGAAAATATTCATCGCCAGAAGACCGGCGCGTTGATCACGGCCTCCGCAATCGCGGGTGCGATGATCGGTGGAGGGAGCGGCGACGAGATAGCTGCGATTGAGGACTACTCGCGAGCTCTTGGGCTTTTGTTTCAGGTGACGGACGATATTCTTGACGTCACGCAGGCGACGGAGACTTTGGGTAAGACCGCCGGAAAGGACGCAGCGGCGGCGAAGGCGACGTACCCGTCGCTGATCGGTCTAGATGAGACGCGGCGGCTGGCGGCGGAACTCACGAACACTGCGGCGGCGGCTCTGGAGCGTCTCGATCGGGACACTACACTTCTCCACGGGCTGCTCGAGCTCGTCGCAAGCCGCGAAAGCTAGGGAAAACACGCACAATTCGGCGTTTCTTGAGCGTTGGTGATGAGCCTGCGAGACACTAAAAACTTCGCTCTTCCGCTCGTCGCGATCCCGGTCGCGGCCGCCGTCGCATTCCTGTACGCACCGGTGCTCGTGAAGCTCTGCCGCGATTGGTGGTCGGACGAGAACTATTCACACGGACTCTTAGTGCCGTTTGTGATCGCATTCATTGTCTGGAACGAGCGCGAGTTGCTCAGTGCTTCCCTCACGAAGGGGAAACTGACCTTTGCATGGGTCGGTGTGATCTTCGCGCTGTTTTTGTTGCTGGCTGGCACGCTCGGGGCCGAGTTGTTTACGCAACGGATCTCGCTTGTAGTGATGCTGGCGGCCGTGATCGTCTATTTCTTTGGAATGCGGGTACTGAAGCTGCTCGCGGTGCCATTCGCGTTGCTGCTGCTGGCGATCCCGATCCCGCAGATCGTTTTTAACCGCATCGCGCTGCCGCTGCAGGGGTACGCGTCGCAGATGGCGGTATGGGGGATTCGGCTCTTTGAGGTGCCGACGGTCCGCAAGGGGAATGTTATCGACATCCTGCCCAATGGCGGCATACAGCCGATCTCGCTCGAGGTGGTCGAGGCGTGCAGCGGTATTCGCTCATTGATGACGCTTGTCACGATCGCGTTGGTGCTGGGGTACTTTACTCGTTCGAGAGACGGAAGAGGTTTTGCGAATCTTGACCGAAACGACCTCGTCAGGACCATTCTCCTGATGATCTTGGCCGTGCCTATCGCGGTGCTGACGAATGCCGCTCGCGTTACAGCCACCGGCATCATGACCTATGAATATGGCAAGCAGGCTACCGAGCCGACGGTGCATGACGCATCGGGTTGGGTGGTTTATGTCGTCGCGCTGGCGCTGCTGATAGGAGTGAATTTTGGGCTGAAGGCGATATTGAACCGCCGAGACGCCGAGACGCCGAGGGAAGAGGAAGCCATTTCGGACTCCCAGTTCAGCTTTGAGCATTCAGCCTTTAGCACTCCGTCGGCTTGGCCGTTGATCGCGGTGCTTGTGGTCGCGGGGCTGGGCGTGAACTGGTTGGCTAATCGTGCTGAGGCCGTGCCTGAACGCAAGCCGCTCGCGATGCTCTCTACGCAATTAGGGGAATGGCGGCAGCGAGGGAGCGATATTCGCTTTGATCCAGGGGTCGAGGACGTGCTGCGAGCGACGGACTACACGATGCGCGAGTATGCGGCGGCGGATGGGCGGGTGGCCAACATTTACGTCGGCTACTACTCGACGCAACGAACCGGTGCGACGTATCACAGCCCGCAGAATTGCCTGCCTGGAGCAGGTTGGGTTATGAGCGAGTCTGAGGTCGTGACGATCACGACTCCGGCTGGTGGGACGATCACGGCCAATAGCTACCTTCTGGAAAACGGTGTCTATCGCGAGGTCATGCTCTACTGGTACGAGGGGCGCGGCCGCACTGAGGCGAGTGAGTATCGCGACAAGCTGCACACTATCTTAGACAGCGTCTCACGGCGACGGACAGACGGCGCCATGGTCCGGGTGATGACGGATGTCGGGGATAACGAACAGACTGCCCGTGCAGCCGCAGCCGATCTGGCGGCTCAACTTGAGGACCAGTTGCCGCCATTCATTCCCGAATAACGGGTGAGCACGGGGCTAGCTGCCGGCGAGGATCGAGCAGAGCTTTTCAAAATCGATATTACCGCCGGAGACGATCGCGACGACCTTCTTCGCGCTGCCGGGTCGGGCGTTGATAGCACAGGCTGTGGCGGTGGCGCCGGCGCCTTCGGCGATAACACGGTTGCGAGTGGCAATGAGGCGGAGCGCGGAGGCGACCTCGTCTAGTGTAGCCATGAGAGAGCCGTCAAGGAGTTCCTCAGCCAGTTTGAGCATTTGAGGAAACACGGTCTTAGCCCCGATCCCGTCGACGAATGACGGCTGCATGTCGATCACCTGCGGCGTGCCCGCGTCCAGCGAAGGCTTGAGCGGCGCGGCGGTCGCGACCTCGGCAGCGTAAATCTTGCATTCTGGTTTAAGAGCACGCATGCCGACGGCGATGCCGCACGCGAGGCCACCGCCCCACGGAACAATGACGGTGTCGACGTCGGGCAGGTCTTCAATGATCTCGAGTGCGATCGTGCCGTTGCCGGCCATGACCTGCGGGTCGTCAAAAGCATGTACGAACGTTCCTCGGACGCCGGGAAATGAACGTTCTTGGAATGCTCGCCACCATTCGTCGAACGGGGCCTTGACGACGCGGCCACCCAGGCGCTCGATAGCATCGATCTTTGTCTGCGGTGCGGTCTCGGGCGCTATCACGGTGCACGGAATGTTTAGCCGCCTCGCTGCAAAGGCCACACCTTGCGCCATGTTCCCGGCGGAGGCCGTTAGCACGCCTTTTGAGAGCTCGTCCGGCGACATCTGCGCGATGGCGTTCGCCGCGCCGCGTATCTTAAAGGAGCCAATAGGCTGGAGATTCTCTAGCTTGAGGTAGATCTCCGCAGGAGCGTCGTCAACATTCAGGCGGACGAGTGGCGTGCGGATCGCGGAGCCTTTGATTCGCTCACGGGCGGACTCTATATCTCTCAAGGTTGGCACGGTAGTAATAGTAAAGGGTAAACGTCCTTGGTGCGCAAAGAAAGAACCACCCCGTCAGCCGAAGCGGCTGCCACCCCTCCTTCGTAAGGAGGGGAGCTTTGCTTCGGATCCCTACCACACGGTGCATATGGCTCACACCGCTGTGTTAAGTTCTTTAATAATGGTGAAAGAGAATTACCGCAGCGGGTATGTCGCGCTTGTGGGGCGGCCGAATGCGGGAAAGTCGACGCTGCTAAACCGGCTAGTTGGCGAGAAGATCGCGGCTGTGTCAAACAAGCCGCAGACGACGCGGCACCGCATTCAGGGCGTTGTGACACGGGACGATGGGCAGATCGTTTTTGTCGATACGCCTGGAGTTCACAAGCCGGGGCATCTCCTAAATCGGCGGATGATGGCCGCGGTGCATGATGCAATTCTTTCGGTGGATGTCGTGGTGTTGATGCGCGACGCGAGCGTCTCTACAGGGAACGGGGACCGGTTTGTGTTGGAGCTGATCAAGAAAGACAGGGGACAACGAACGGAAG
>JBJMGO010000048.1:0-5468 GCA_045807825.1 Pyrinomonadaceae bacterium
ATGAAGATCGACTCATCGACAACGGCTCCGGCCCAGTTCATGTTTTCAGCTCTTCCATCGACCACCACGGGTGTTACCGCGACCGGCTCACGCCGCTTCGGCATCGCCACCGATGGCGTGTTGAAGGCTGATACGACGCTCACCGCTCAATACGCAGATATCGCCGCTGTGAGCAATGCGACCGCTCTGCAGTAACTCGCAGACCGTCTTGCATCCCTGATCGAGAGGCGGAACGGTAACACGTCCCGCCTCTTTTCCATCCCGCCTGCCTCTGCTTCCCACCTGGTCCGCCTGTTATGTACGCTGCCACGCGCATATCTCCCCCGGCTACCAACAGCTTAGTTCTTCCGACATCGAATATCGGCCGGACGGCGGCGGCTGGATGTTTGGCTGCTTTACTGCTTCTCTCGCTCGTCCGGCTCCCGCACGCTGCGGCGTTATCAAGCCACACTTGGCGAGTTGAGCTTGCGGCGGCCTTATTCCTCTTCGGCGCACTTGTCTCACGACAGGTGCGATTTGAGCTTTCGTCGACACTGTCGAGGCAGGTCGCAGCCTTTGTAGCTGTCTTTGCCTTGTGGGGCCTGATCTCAGGAGCTTGGGCGAGCTCGTTCGCAGCAGTGACTCACCACACGCTTCTTTGGACCGAATATGCGCTGTTCTTTGTACTCGCCTCAGAGATCCTGAGGAGGCACGGGCGCGCATTTCTGCTGACGACCTTTGTCTGGTTCGTTGTGATGATCGGGCTCGTTACGCTATCCGATTACGTGACGATGCCGGATTTCAAAACCCTGGAGGGCACGCTCCGGATGCGGTACTCAGCGTACGGTGAGCTGCTAGTCACGATCCTCCCACTCCTCTGGCTCGCCGCGGTATATCGACGGCGAAGAATGTCATGGCTTATCGCCCTCTCACCGGCCGCACTTGGCTGGACAGCGGCGATGCTTTCGCTGAGCAAAGGCGTCTTCATCGCCGGGATCGTCGGAACCATCTGCTCGTTCGTTGCGGCAGGCATCTTTGGCAACAGGGTACATCGCACTCGTCTTATGGCGACCGCGGGAATTTGGCTTTTAGTAACGGTGGCGGTACAGGTCGGTTTCTCAGTCCTCACTCCGATCCCGGCAACGGTCGATTACATCAGCGGCAAGGCTGATCCGACCCGAGAAACTTCGGTTGCCCGCGTCTTTATATGGCGCACGGCTGAGCCGTTAGTGCGGCTACATTGGTTAACAGGGGTGGGAGCCGATAATTTCGGCATAGCGGCGAATGAAGGGCGTGCGGAATTTCGGGCGACTCACCCGGGTGACACTACGGATGAGATCAACGCCGATTTCATGCTCGAACGCGCTCACAACGAGCCGCTGCAGGTCCTGGCCGAACTCGGGGTTCCAGGGCTTATTCTATTCGCCATTCCATTCCTGCTTCTCGCCTGGGCGACCGGAAGAGCGATCCTTATCCGCAAGCAACGGCCCTCATTGTTGTTCTGGGCTGCGACGGGCGGAATGGTCGCGTTCGCTATGAGCTCGATGGTAAGTTCATTCTCGTTCCGGATCGCGCCGAACGGGATCGCGTTTTTCCTGGTCTTCGCAGTTGCGGTCCATGAGTTATCTCGGACGAATAGAGGCCCTAGCATGCAAAACGTCCTCGCATTGCCAAAGGCGGCTGTTGCCGTCGCTCTGTTGATTCTCATCTCCGTTTTTGGGGCAAAGGCGTGGGCAGAATATTCATTCGCTGATGGCGATACGTCCGCGGATCGCTCGACCGCCGCTAGTCTGTTTTCTCGAGCCGTAGCGTTGGATCCCGATTACGCCTCGGCACATTACCGGCTGTCGAATACCAGTTTTCAGAACGGCGACTATAACAACGCCGCGGCCGAACTCCAGCGGGCCATCGACGGTGGGATGGGCGTTGTCCTTACATACTCGTCGCTCGCCGACTGCTATCAAAAAGCGGGTGACCAAACGGCGGAATTCCGCACCTTTGAGAAGGCCTTGAGTATCTTCCCACGCTCCGTTTTCCTTCGCGTTCGCTACGGTATCGAGTTGGATAAGGCGCAGCGTCCTGCCGATGCGAAGGCACAGCTCTCATTCGCTCGCGCGATCGACGCGAAACAAGCAAACGGCTGGTACAGTCTCATAACACTCGGCAGCGTGCGCTCCTTCTACAAGGCCCGCAATGATGAGACCATGGCTCCGCCCGTAGACCTCAAACCAGACGTCGCAGTCCTCCAGTACCTGGACAGATCACCGGCGCAATAGCAATAGGCTTCTAGGCCTGTTACGCATCGTGTTAGAATTCGGTATCGCGCCCCATTCCGGCGTGAGTTCACCGAAAAATGTCAGCTACAGGCTCAGGTTCCCTGCCCCGGATCCTAACCATCGCTCGAAACGCCTTTCGCGAGGCGGTGCGCGATCGGGTGCTGTACAACCTCATTCTTTTTGTGCTGCTCATCACGGCGAGCGCGATCTTTTTGGGTGAGTTGACCGCGGGTCAAGAGGCACGCGTGATCGTCGATCTGGGACTCAGCGCGTCACTGGTTTTTGGGACCTTCATCTCGATCTTCGTCGGCGTCAGTCTGGTTTGGAAGGAGATCGAGAAGAAGACCGTTTTCTCCATCTTTTCAAAACCGATCACACGGTCGGAGTTCGTCATCGGAAAGTACCTGGGCCTGTGCGCGACGCTGCTGGTGAATGTCGCCGTGATGGGCATCGGGATCTCGCTTGCGGAGCTTTATGTCGGCGGGACGAAATTCATCGGCCCGATCTGGGGTGCTCTCTCGCTCATCTTTCTCGAACTGACGATCACGACAGCGGTGGCGATCCTGTTTTCGTCGTTCTCAACTCCCGCGTTGTCGGCACTGCTGACGTTCTTTATCTTTTTGATCGGGCACTTTAGCTCGTCTCTAAGAGAACTGGCTGAGAACCTCGGCTCGCGCGGAGCGATCATATTCTTTAACGCGATATATTATGTGCTGCCGAATCTCGCCCATTTCGGCTTTATTGCAAACACCGCGAGCGGCGAGGTAACGCCGCTGAGTCTGATCGGTAATTGCGTGCTCTACGCGGTTGTCTTTGACGCCGTGCTGCTCGCGATCGCGGTGCTGATATTCAGCCGCAGAAACTTTAAGTGATGGATGCGAACGGGAGAAAAGGCACCATAGTCCCTATTGCGGTAGTGATAGTGTGCTTCGCCTTGTCGGTCGTGCTGAGCCAACACATCGAGGCCACAAAGCCGCCTCTCCCCGAGAACTACGGCGACAGCGACCTCGAGATGAACGGCTCTTATCTCAGAGGTTACGCACTCGGCACGGAGAGCCTCATCGCGGACTGGTACTACATGCGCTCTTTGCAGTATGTGGGCGACAAGCTGGTGAATTCGAAGTCAGACTTTATCAACATTGAGGACCTGCGAGATCTGAATCCACGCCTGCTGTATCCGTATCTCGATAACGCCACAGACCTAGATCCGCACTTCATTGAGGCGTACACCTATGGGGCGATCGTCCTGCCGGCGGTCGACCAGCAGCAGGCGATCAAGCTGACCCAGAAAGGCATCGCCAACAACCCAAACCAATGGCGGCTCTACCAGTACCTCGGCTACATCTACTGGCACAGCGGCAACTATGAGAAGGCGGCCGAGTACTACCAAAAAGGCTCCGAGATCGCGGGAGCGGCTCCTTTCATGAAGCTCATGGCCGGAATGATGCGCGTCTCAGGCGGCAGCCGCGAGACGGCCCGCGAGATATTCCAGCAGATGCTTCGTGATAACGGACAGGACCCGATGGTTGTCACCACCGCAGATCTGCGTCTGATGGAGCTAGACTGGCTCGATCAACGCGACGCCATGAACGACGCACTCGCGAGGTACAATGCCTCGAACGGCCGGTGTCCCGGAGACCTCCGCGAGATCGCACCCGCCATACGCATGGTCACGCTCCCGGCCGGCAACGAATTCCACATCAACGACTCCGCCCAACTCATCGACCCCTCCGGCGCACCTTACCTCCTCGACCACGACAAATGCGAGATAAAACTCGACCTCTCAAAAACCGCCATCGCTCATTAATGGAAAGGAATCGCGGAGCATGAGCGAGCAGGCATGCTCGCTTCCCAGGAAGAAAGGCTGCCGTTCGATGGAACGGCAGCCTTTTTTTTACGATCATTCAGAGCGGTAGTTAGTAATCGGTCCTGAGGAAGCCCGTGGTTTGGATGTACTGGAAGTACGGCGTGCCAGGCGGGAGGCGGTTCATGTCGAGGAACGTCGCGTCGAAGACCCAGTTGCGGTTTGGCGGATTGTAGACCGTGTTGCAGCACTTAAAGGGTCCGTTGTTGTTGTGCGAGTTAAAGAGGTTGATCAACGAACCGCTGTAGCTCAACGTGTTGCCGCTCCAGTCCTCGAGGAACCGCTTAAAGTTGTGCACACCGCCATTCATCTTGAGGTCGCCGCCGCCCTGGTTCGGTGAGCCGCTGAGTGTGGTGATCGTGTCGCCCGACAACATCGCAAAGCGGTCAACGGTGTCCGATGCCTGTCGGCCCGCGTAATTGAATGGATAGACGAAGCTGTTTGAGTCGGACCAGCCATTCGAGAGGACGGTGATGCCGTCGCCCGCGATTGACGCCGGAACGTCTCCGGAGCTCGACGGCGTCGGCAGATATTGATCGTACGGCGTGGGCGTGCCAACAGACGAAACACCCGTCGCGTTGTAATTGCCAAAGACGTAAACGCCGTTCTCCGCGGCAAAGGTGAATCCTTTGCTGTTGGCTGGCGTGGTCGTGTCGTAGATGCCCGGGATCGTCTGGGCGTTGATCAGCCGCACTCCGCGGCGGTAATACTTGTGATCGAGCACGGCTGCGATCTCGGGCGCGATGTTCGAGTTCGCTCCCGTGTAGCGCGGGGCCTCGTTGGTGTAGTCTGCCTGGAGCGAACCATTCTTGTTGAGGTCCTCGCCTACCTGGAGAATGCCGTCATTCGGACCGTAAACGTCCTCCATGTCGTATTCGCCGTCAAAGTCATAATCGCCGCGACGATCCGATACGTAGAAGACCCATCCGCCCGACTTTGGGCTGGTGTTCGTCGGCTGAGGTATGTCGTTGCCGCGGAGCACATGACCCGCCGTTGACGCATATGGCGTACCGGTCGGCATGTAAGCGTCCCACGTGCCGTCGAGAAACTTTTTGAGGTTGGCGACATCGATATCGACCATGCTCATCACGCCCGCCCACGGGACGTTAGTGCCGTACGTGGTGATCGGGTTAAAGGTCGCCGCGGTGTCGTTATACAAACCCTCGCGCGTGTCGAACATCTCGATCGGGAATGGAACGACGCACTTGTTCCCCACACCAGAGATATTCGCGTTGCGCATCGACGCCCTGTCGTCGGGTGAGACGTTCCCCGCCTTGATAACAAAGCCGTTTGGGAAATATGAGGTCGTCGCCGCAACAGTGCCGATATCCGCGCCTGTCACGCTTAAC
>JBJMGO010000049.1:0-10547 GCA_045807825.1 Pyrinomonadaceae bacterium
ACCTACACTCTCGGCACGCTTCTGGAGTATGGGGATAAGTCCCTTGAGGAATCGCAAAAACAGCCTCAGAAAAAGCCTGTCTACACTCGGGATGAGCTGAGGGAAGTTGCTGAGTTCCTCGCCTCTAAGTTGATCGATACCGCTGAAGCCGATCCCTCCGGCTATGCCTCGCTCGAGTACATGGACGAGATCGAAAAATTCGCTCCCGCCCGTGCACTCCAGTTGAGGGCAAAATCAGAGGCCTCCGAGGATCATCCCGCCCGCCCCTCTCGCGGTAACACGATGTCAAACACGGGTCTGCGTACTTCATCGTCAAACTCCAATGTTAGCCGCATGTCGAACATGCCTCCTGAAGTGAGTGCCGCCGAGCAGCGACAAAAGGCTCAAAAGCAGCTCCTAGAAAATGTCCGGTCGATCGGTAAGAAAGAACTCCCCAAGGAGCAGCGCGACAAATTTGTCGACAGCACCCGTAAGCTGATCATGTCCTCCGCCGGCAAGGAGACCAAGATCACCACCCTCTGTTTGCTGGCAGGACAAGTCGCCCGCCTTGGCGATCGCGATCTAGCGGATGACATAATGGCTGACGCCGAGCGCTTACTTCCCTCGCAGCCAAAAAACTACCAGGATTTTCTTCTTACCTGGATGGTGATCAGTGGCTATGCGGATGTTGATCCGGACAAGGCTTTTCCGTTGCTGAACGGTGCTATCAGTCGGATCAACGACACGCTCGGAGCGCTCATTAAGGTCGGTGAATTCATAGACGTCAATGACGAATTTATTGAGGACGGCGAGGCGCAGATCGGAGCCTTCGGCGGGTCTATGGTAAGAGGCTTTACAAGCGAATTGGCGCTTTTCGGCACGACCGCGACGATCCGTAGTCTAGCCTTGTCGGATTTTAAGAAGACCGCCGCGGCGGCAAACACCTTCGAGCGGACAGAGGCCCGCGTTTTGGCGAAGATGCTGATCCTTCGCGCCGTGCTCGATAAGACACCTCCAAAACCAGACCTGCTTGAGATGATCGATGATGCCAGCCACTGAGTCAGGCGAGGCTTGTACCCAACAGCCAACTGCCTCCGTCAACGACGAGCGTGACGCCATTCACATAACTGGCAGCGTCTGAGGCGAGGAATAACGCGGCGTTCTCGATGTCCTCAATCCGGCCGAATCGGGCGAGCGGGATCTTTCTCATGATCTTTTCACGAAGCTCCGGTACGAGGAGACGCTTCATCCCCTCAGTGTCCTCGATGGCACCCGGTGCGATGCCGTTGACGCGAATGCCATGACGGCCCCATTCAACCGATAAGTTGCGTGTGATCGCATCTACCCCGGCCTTGGCAGCAGAAACGTGGATCTGCATCGGCGTCGCGAGATAATGCAGAGTCGCGGAGATATTGATGATCTGACCTCGAGATTCTTTCAGAGCGTCGAATGCCGCGCGGCAGACATTGAACGTGCCTTTTGTATCAATGTCGACAACCGTCCCAAAGCCATTCGCCGAGAGCTCCTCGGCCGCACATAAAAAATTGCCCGCGGCTCCGTTGACGACGATGTCGATCTTTCCGTAGTGGCCGAAAGTCTGCGCGATGGCGTTCTCGACTGCTGCATAATCGCGCACGTCGGCGACCACCGCTAGACACTCGCCGCCGTTCTCCTCGATGAACTGCTTTTTGGCGATCAGATTCTCTTCTTTACGGCTCGTTATCGCAAGCTTTGCTCCGTGCTCCGCAAACGCCCTCGCGACGCCGCCGGTGATTCCCGTCGCCCCGCCGGTCACGAACGCCACCTTGCCGTGTAGAATGTCAGAGTTGAAGACTTGGCCCATTGTTTCGCGAGTTTACCACAGCAAAAATGGAACCACAGATGAACACGGATGAACTCAGATATAGGTTTTACGCGACCGCGTCGATGGGAGTGAAACGGCGTCTTCTGCTATCTGTGTTCATTTGTGTCCATCTGTGGTTTATCTCCTCATGCGGCTCAAAGTCGACCGATCTACGGACGCTCGTTCCCGCAGACACTCTCGTCTACCTCGAGACGAATGACCTCGGCGCGGCTCTACAGCCTGTAGTGCAGAGCGGCGGTTCCAAGATGTACGTCTCGTCGCTCAACGGCGTACAGCTCGCGATCGCCGTAACCGGTATTGAATCCACAGAGCAAAAGCTGAACGATGAGCAGAGCAACGCGCAGATCAAGCCAAAGTTTGTCGCGGTCGCTGACACACATGCCTGGCATTTTCAGGCTGTGCGATTCGCCGAGGACAAGCTCGGTGCGTTTGTCGAGAAGGCATACGGCAGCAAGCCAACGCTTGAGGAGCCCGAGCATCCGGGCGGCGGGCGGGACATCATCTGGACCGCCGCGGACGGACGAAAGGCGTACGCATTTGTCATCACCAGCATTGTCTACTTCAGCAACGACCGCGAATCCCTCGACAAGGTCCTCGCCGTCCGCAACGGCGCCGGGAATTTGGCATCAACCGGCAAGGTCCCGAGCCCGCCCGCTGATGCTCTCGCCGCGGGCTACGCCTCAACCCAGGGCATCGCCCAGATCGCGGATATCGCGGGGCTGAAGGTTGCCGCTTCAGCCGGCGACGATCCGCGAGTGCAGTCGGCCGTCGCCGCTGTTCTGCCGCAGCTCATTCGGGAGATGATCACCGATGTTGTTTGGACGGAGAAAAGGACCGATGGCGGCGTCGCCGACACGTACGATATCCGAATGCCCGATAACGTCACGGCGGCCCTCAAAGACACGCAGCAAGGCGATCTCGAGGTTCGGCTCCGAAACACGATCGTCGCCCTGCTCGCTGATTCTAAGCTCGACGATAACGTTCGAGGCCAAGTTGCTGACGCGATCGCTGCTACCGCCAAGGCGGCTGACAAGACTCAGATCCGAT
Organism: Pyrinomonadaceae bacterium; assembly: GCA_045807825.1. Lineage (GTDB taxonomy): Bacteria > Acidobacteriota > Blastocatellia > Pyrinomonadales > Pyrinomonadaceae > OLB17. The sequence goes on from JBJMGO010000049.1 coordinate 2,891, forward strand.
TCGCGGCGACAGGAATGCAGCGGATAACGACATCGGACACCGGCGTGATGGGCGTGCTGACCGCGCAGATCTCACAGCAGTAGAGATCTCTCTATCCTGGACACCTGTTTATCCTGTTAAGATTTTTTCTTCGCCGCTCTCTTGAGCTTTCGCACGTTTCGCTCGATCCAATTCTCGGCGGCTTCGTAGTGGGCAAAGCGTTCCTCGTCCCGCTTGAATGCAGCCGTGTGGTTGTATCGGCGGCCGTTGATGTGCTGCGTGGGGTGCTTGACGTGTAGCATCTCGTGAAAGAGTACGTACTCCACGACAAACCGCGGCACCTCGCGCGAGTCGAGGGACCGGCTGATCGCTATGTGGTCCATCTGAGCGTCATGGTGACCGAGAATCCGATAGGTCTTGCGTGCCGACCAGGTTAGCTGGGGCTTTGGAATACGGCTGCGGAAGTACTGCTTGTTGATCTTGTCAAAGATCGCGTCGAGATCGTACACATCACCCTTTGAGGATGTTACGATCTTCCAACCGCGCTCTCGCTTCTGTTCGGCGGCACGTTCGCGGATCTTGTCGGACTTTATCCACTCGTTGTAAACGTCGCGGGCCCCGTTTGGTATCTTCTTCCCCCGGAGCTTGGCGACCAAGATATACGCCAGACCTCGATGACAAGCGACCGGCATATCGCGGCAGATCTCACCGATGCGGACGTAGATCTCGCCCTCCCTTATCCTGATCGTATGATTTATGCCCACATACGGGTAAAATGATACGTGGACCGGCGGCATTGCCCGCTTTGGCTCAAAGTGGCGAAAGGCCTCTTTGTACAAGCCCTTGAGCCGGTCGAGCAGCGATTCTGCATGGTCCTTAGGCACAGATATGGAGCGTACTTCCACGGCCTTTTGGCCGCGTCCAACTTTGCCGATGTCCAGCAGAGTCTTTGGCCAATGTCTGCCAAAGTTAAACATTTTTGTTGACTAAAAGGGCGCCAGATGCTATCCCTTTATATGGGAATAGCATACAGCCCCGCGGCGGTATGCATCAAACACACCCTGACCGGACACCTCGTAGCGTGAACGCCTTGGCCAACAAAGGCAAGAATTTTCCCGATTCACGCGCACAGGTCATCCTCACAGCGATAATCAACGAGCACTTTGTGACCGGCGAGCCCGTGGGCTCAAAGGTACTCGCCGACAGGTTTGCGAACCAGTCGGGCATGAGCTCAGCGACCATTCGCAACGTGATGGGCGAGCTTGAGGAGATGGGGATGCTCGAGCAGCCTCACACGTCCGCAGGACGCATTCCCACCGATAGCGGCTATCGGTTCTACGTTGACAATCTGCTCGGCGTGCTGAGTATCTCGAATGACGACCTGCATCGCATAGGTACGGAATTTGGGCTCAGCCCTCTTGAGACCGGTGAGACGCCCGACCGCCTTATGGAGCGGACGTCGCAACTGCTCTCGGCACTCTCGAATAACGTCGGTATCGTCGTCTCGCCGTCACTGGCAAGCGACCGCCTGCAGCATATCGAGTTCGTGTCGTTGAGCGATAACCGGATCCTCGTAGTGCTCGTATCGGCACCGAATATCGTTCACAACAAGATCATTCGGACCGAGATCGCGTTCACGCGTGACGACCTCGAGCGGACGGCGAATTACCTCAACACGGAGTTCGCCGGCAAGAGCCTCTCGGAGATCAGGGCGGACATCATGTCCCTGATGCATGAGGAGAAGGCCCTTTTTGACAAGTTGCTTCAAACCGCGGTGATCCTTTGCTCACAGAGTATCGAGGGTGAGGACGTCGCCGGTGAAGTTTTTGTGGACGGCACGTCGAATATCCTCACAGGACGCGACTTTGCCGACCTCGAACGCCTTCGCGAGCTTTTGCGGACGATAGGCGAAAAGTCGCGTCTGATGCAGATCCTCGACGAATGTATCAGCCGCGACCGTGAAGCGAAAGGCGACGTGCAGGTCGTCATCGGCAGCGAGAACCGCACGCCGTCGCTTCAAAACTGCACCCTGATCTCGGCACCCTACCGGATCGCGGGCAGCTCGGCGGTCGGGACCTTAAGCGTCCTCGGCCCCACGCGGATCGAATACGCGAGAATGATCTCCATCGTCTCGTACGTCGCCCGCACCCTTGAAAAAATGATGTCGTCCGACATCGCAAAAAACTAAGGGCCCAGCAAGCCGGCCCCACACGCGCTTGTTATTACATGAACTCCAAAAAACAGATCCCAAAGCCCGAGGAATCCCTCGACGAGGTCGTTGGCGACGCAATGTCGTCCGTCGACGATTTTATTAGGGAGCTAGAGGCAAAGGAAAAGGACCTGCACATCACATCTGACCTCGAGATCGAGATCGAGGAGTCGGAGCCTGAGGAGGATCCTGTTGCCGAGCTCGTCGTTGCGGATGCCGCGGACATCGATGAACTCAGAAAGCCCGCCCAGGCGTCGGTCGGGAAAGCTCCGACCATGCCGAAATCAGGCCGTCCGGGCGAGCCGGGTCTCAAGACCCGCGTCTACGAGCTTGAGACCGAGCTCGAGACGCTGAATGAACGGATCCGTCAATTGAAGGCAGAGCGCAACGATATTCAGGAAAAGAGCGACCGCCGCCTCAAGGATTTTGAGAGCTTTAAGTACCGCATGGACCGTGAGCGGCGTGGGGCTTTCATCGATCAACTGGCGAACCTGGCGGGTGCGATGCTGCCGGTGCTCGACAATGTGGATCGTGCCCTCGTGTCCGTGGATAGAGGTAAGGTCGATTCCATGCCCGAGTTTAGCAAGTTTTACGATGGCATCGCTCTTGTCCACCAGCAAGTCAACGAAGTGCTTGGCGAGATGGGCGTTGAGCCGATCAAGAGCATAGGCGAGCATTTTGATCCGCAATTTCATGAGGCCGTCGCCACGGAGCAGCGTGAGGACATGCCTAACAACAGTATCTCTGAGGAGATGCTCCGCGGTTATCGCATTGGCAACCGCGTCGTACGACATTCGATGGTAAAGGTCACTCAAGGAGGCCCAACATCGTCGATACCCGACCCACAAGACCCTGCAGTTGACCCACCATCGGATGCAGCCCCATCAACGGCCGAGACCGCGATCGAGCCGGTTGAATAGTCTCCGCACTCCCGCAACTCACCGAGGAAAAGAAACGTCATGGGTAAAGTAATAGGCATAGATCTCGGCACGACAAACTGTTGTGTCGCTGTTCTTGAGGGCGGCACCGTCCAGATCATTTCCAATAAAGAAGGCGGCCGCACGACGCCCTCCGTAGTGGGTTTTTCCGAGAAGGACGAGCGCCTTGTTGGCCAGATCGCAAAACGTCAGGCCGTTACTAATGCCGCTAACACGCTATACGCCGTCAAACGCTTGATCGGACGCAAGTTCAACTCGCCTGAGGTGGCGAAGATGTGCGAGACGGTGCCTTTCGAGATCATGGCCGCGCCGAATGGCGACGCGCACATTCGCGTGCTTGATCGCGTCTACAGTCCGCCCGAGATCTCGGCGATCGTGCTCCAGCGTCTCAAGCTCGCAGCCGAGGAATTCCTGGGTGACAAGGTCACTGAGGCGATCGTTACCGTGCCCGCGTATTTCGACGACATGCAGCGTCAGGCGACTCGCGACGCCGGCAAGATCGCAGGCCTCGAGGTCGAACGCATCATCAACGAGCCGACGGCCGCCGCTCTGGCATACGGATTTGGCAAAGCAAAGGCCGAGAAGATCGCTGTCTATGACCTCGGCGGCGGAACTTTTGATATTTCGATCCTTGAGATCAACGACGGAGTATTTGAGGTGCTGTCCACCTCGGGAAACACGTTCCTCGGCGGTGAGGATTTTGACCAGCGGATCATTGAATGGCTGGTCCAGGAATTCGCCAACGAGCACGGCATCGACCTAAAGTCAGACCGCCTCGCTCTCCAGCGTCTGAAAGAAGCTGCAGAGCGTGCAAAGTGCGAGCTGTCGAGCGTGGCGGTCACTACGATCAGCCTTCCTTTCATCGCTGCGGATCCAACCGGGCCCAAGCACATCAACATGACGCTTGGCCGGGAGAAATTTGAGGAGCTTGTACAGGACCTTGTTGAATCCTCTGTTGAGCCCTGTCAAAAAGCCCTCTGGGACGCCAAGCTCCAACCGAGTGACATCGACAAGGTGATCCTCGTCGGCGGCCAGACGCGCTCACCTATCATCACTAAAACGGTGACAGAGATCTTTGGCAAAGCACCGTCCGCCGAGATCAACCCGGATGAGGTGGTCGCCATGGGTGCCGCTATTCAAGGCGGCGTTCTGACCGGCGATATCAAGGACATCGTTTTGCTCGACGTTCTGCCTTTGAGTTTGGGACTTGAAACTCGCGGCGGTCTTTTTGTGAAGCTTATTCCGCGCAACTCGACCATCCCGCTGAAGAATACAATGACCTTCACTACGGTTGTTGATAACCAGCAGTCTGTCGAGATCCACATTCTCCAGGGCGAACGCGAGATCGCCTCCGCCAACCGCTCGCTTGCACAGTTTGAACTGGTCGGAATTCCGCTTTCACCGCGAGGGGTGCCGCAGATCGATGTCTCATTCGAGATCGACGCGAACGGCATCGTCAGCGTTTCCGCAAAGGACAAAATGACCGGCCTCGAGCAGGCCGTGCAGATCACACCCTCGTCCGGATTGTCGCCCGAGGAGATCGAGCGGCTCATTATCGAGGCGGAAACATCGATCGAACGCGACCGTGACGAAAAAGAGCTCATTCATGAGCGCAATCGGCTGGATTCGCTGATCCGCAATGTCCGAAAGGCGCTGAGAGAGGTCGAGAACGCCTTTACCCATGAGGAGAAGACCCAGATCAACAGTGTTCTCAATGACGCCGACGCAGCCGCGGCCAACGGAAATACTGAGGAGATCCGATTCCAATTAGAAGCCGTCGAGGCTGCCGCCAACAAGATCACGGCGGCGATGCTGACGATGGCCTAAAACTCATCCTTGAGCTATCGAGCTCATACCGATAAAATAGAAGAGCGTCAGTCATTCAACGGCTGACGCTTTTTGTCGAATGTCGAAACGAGATTACTACGAGGTCCTGGGAGTTTCCCGCACGGCCACCGATGCTGAGATCAAGCGTGCTTACCGTGCGCTCGCGGTCAAACACCACCCTGACAAAAATCCGGACGATCACACCGCCGAGGACAAATTCAAGGAGGCTGCGGAGGCTTATTCCGTCCTATCGGACGCGCAAAAGCGTGCCAGCTACGACCGATTTGGACATCAGGCTGCCGGAGCGGGAGCCGGTGGCTTTGGATTCGAAGGCGGCTTCTCGAATATCGACGACGTTTTCGAGGTCTTTGGCTTTGGCGACCTCTTTGGCGGCGGCCGTGGGCGGCGAACGACCGTTCAACGAGGTGCCGACCTTCGCTACGACCTCGAGATCACGCTGGAGGATGCTGCGTCCGGCAAAGACGAGAAACTCCGCATCCCACGCCTTGAGACCTGCGACGAATGCGATGGCTCAGGTGCCGAAAAGGGAACTCAGGCCGAGACCTGTGTGACCTGTGGAGGTTCCGGCCAGGCGCGCTACCAGCAGGGATTTTTCTCGGTGATGCGTACCTGTTCGAACTGCGGCGGCAAGGGGAAGATCATTCGCACACCGTGCAAGACCTGCCGCGGCGATGGCCGCATTGAAAAAGAAAAGACCATCGAGATCAAAATACCGGCGGGTGTCGAGACTGGTTCGCGTCTTCGGGTCACTGGCGAAGGCGAGTCGGGCGTCGGCGACGGCCCGACGGGTGATCTCTACATCGTTATTCATGTTGCCGAGCACGAGCATTTTGAGCGCCAGGGAAATAATCTCTATTCAGCGGTACCGATAACCTTCGCCCAAGCGGCTCTCGGCGCGGATCTTACAGTGCGGACGCTCGATGGCGAAGAGGAACTCAAAGTTCCGCCTGGTACTCAGACCGGCACCGTCTTTCGCGTAAAGGGCAAGGGAATGCCAAATCTCGGCGGCCGAGGTCACGGCGATCTTTTCGTCGCGGTGACACTTGTAACGCCAAAGACCCTCACTAAAGAACAACGCGAGATCCTGGAGCGTCTCTCAGAGATCGAGGACGCGGACTTTGAAGACGAGTCCCTGATGGACAAGGTCCGGAATATCTTTGGATAAATTGCCGAGGCCAGCGCCTCATCGAGAGGCTAGCGGATCACTCTCTTAAGGATCTTGGGGCAAGCCGGGCCGCTCCAGCGTATATCTCTCATACTCCGCGATAGACCTTTCCAACTCACGGATAACGTTCGGGTCGACATGGACGCCTCGTGAAATGTCTTCCTGGGCGGCAGCGAGAGTCGATTTTGCGCGGTCGAGGATCACGCTTTTCCTCGCGTGCCGATCTCGCTGGAGAGCGTCGAGTGCCTCCTCGAGTGATAACTTCTCGTCATCCATCTGCCAGAAAGGAAGATCAGTTCGAGAGGCGAGACTTAACGGCGTCGCTCACGGCACGTCCGTCGGCTGAGCGGCCAGCTAGATGAGCATTGACAGCCTTCATGACAGCGCCCATGTCCTTCATCGTCGACGCTCCGGTCTCGGTGATCGCCGCATCGACGGCCGCGGCTATCTCCTCGGGAGTAGCTGCCTGCGGTAAGTAGTCTTCAATGACAGAGATCTCCGCCGACTCTTTCGCCGCTAGCTCGCTGCGGCCCGCCTTCTCGTACTGCTCGATCGAGTCACGACGCTGCTTTACGAGCGACTGCAGTGCTTTGGTCACTTCGTCATCGGTGAGGTCGCTGCCCTTCTCGATCTGGCGATTCATGAGCGAAGCCTTGACCATCCTGAGCGTACCGAGGCGATCGGTGTCCTTCGCTTTCATAGCCGAGGTGAGGTCGGCGGTTATCTGATCCTTTAAACCCATTCCTCAGAGAATATCAAAAATAAAAACCGTTTGATCGCCAGCTGCAAGCGTATGGAGTCAGGTCACTTCCAGCCGCTCGCCCGCAGTTGCTGAAGCTTCGCCACAAACTCACGCCGGCCCAGCTCGACGCCTCCTGATTCGACAGCCCTTCGGCGCAGCTCCTCCGTGAGGTCAAAGTGTGGCGAGCTCTTTGGCTGGAACCACTCCTCGCGCATGCCTATAGAGACGGCAAAAGCCTTTAGCTCAGGGATCGTGTCTGCGATCATATGGCACGCCTTGCCATGCCGCCATTTCGCCAGCGGATAGGACTTTAGCTCATCAACATAGACAGCCATAGAGCAATGGACAATTGACAATGGACAATGAGGCGAAAAAAAAGAGACCGGCGGCCGGCTCTAATTTTTGATCTGGATCGACTGAATGCTTTTACCGAAGCTGTCTTTGAGGCGTTGGGAATTGGCGATCGAAGATTCAAAGGTGAAGGCCAGCAGTTTGTTTTTGAAAATGGTCGAGTATGCATTTCGATGCATACGTTCCTGCTTCGGTGTCGGCGCCGCTTTCGCTTTACCGGGTTCATCCGGTACGACCAGGGATCCGAGTTCTGATGGAACGGGGTCTTCGGTCTCGAAATTCCACCATTGCCTTCCGTTCATTTCAACGATCTCGCTGGTGATCCAGGGCAACAGATCATGCTGGGTTCGCTCTGTAAGGCCTTTCACTCGGGCCAGATCGGCCGGAGCCAGCTCCAGATCATCGTTGTATGTAACTAGCACGTA
>JBJMGO010000050.1:0-4443 GCA_045807825.1 Pyrinomonadaceae bacterium
CTGCCAACTCGGTCGGTGCCTCGCTCGCAAATGAGATCCGCGGCTGTATGCAGGAGCGGATCGCGAATGATAATAAGCCGCTGCCGCAGTTCATTGTCCGTGACCGCATCCTCGAGAAGGCAGTCAAAACCGACGACAAAAAATGGCTGCCCTCCGGAGTCGGGAGCTACTCTGATCTGATGAGTTCGTGCGACAAGACGGCCCGAGCCGCCCTGGCGAAGCGGCTAGGAGCGGACCAGGCGGGATGGACATGGGGCAAACAGTTCCAGTCGCGCTTTCCGCATCCGCTGGCGGCAGCTCCGTTGATCGGAATGCAATTTGCGACACCTGTCGTTCCGCTTGACGGCAGCGGTCAGACGCCCGATGTCGGATCGAGCGTATCGATGCGGTTCATCGCGAGCCCGGGTAATTGGGACGCTACACGCCACGTGATCCCGCTTGGAGAGAGCGGCGATCCAAGGTCGCCACACTTCAAGGACCAATTCGATGCGTGGCGAACGGGGACGCCGATGATCTTTCCGTTTAGCCAGCAGGCGGTTGAGAAGGCGACGGTGAGTTCGACTACGTACGGGCCGAAATGAGACTGATCTTTGCCACCATCATTTTAGTGATAACAGGTTCCGTCTTTGCTCAGAATCCTGCAGTTAGTCCAAGACCCGACACCTTGGAGAAGATTGAGCTTCTCGACCTAGATCGACAGCAACTGAGTATTGCCGGTTTTCGGGGGCAGGTGGTGATCGTCAACACCTGGGGAGTCTGGTGTGCTCCTTGTCGCCTCTTGGAGCCGACGCTAAATCGTCTGCAGCAACAGTACCGAGACGCTGGCCTAATTGTACTCGGTTTAAATATTGGAGACGCGGATAGCAAAGCTGAGAGATATCGAACTCTTCGAAGATATCGGAGGCTGCGGCGTATTCGATATACACTCACCCGAACGTCTCTCGATGCCTGGGCCGAGATAGAGAAATATACAAGGGCTTCGGTTGTTCCCCAGACTATGGTGATCGACCGGGAGGGGTACGTAAAAGGAATTTTCCGTGGTGCGGGTCCGAAGATCGACGAACGGATGGAGGAGTTGATCAAGTCGATGCTCTTGGGTTCGCAGCCAATACCGAAAGAAAATCTTCCAAAATGATCGCGGCGGCCTCGCTGTCAACGAGGTCTCGGCCTTCTGCCAGACTCTTGCCGGCTTCCCAGAGGCGGCCTTTAGCTTCGTATGAAGTGACACGTTCGTCCTGCATCAGTACGGGAATATCGAGCGAGAGGGCGAGCTTGCGGGCAATGTCGCGGGCCTCGAGGGTTATCGGGCCGTCCGAACCGTCTGATTCGAGCGGCAAACCGACGACCACGGCGACGGCATCCAACTCGGCGACCAGTTCTTTGATGTTTGAGAGCAGTTTCTTCCAGCTTGCGCGGTTCAGCCGCGGCAAAGGCCGGACGGCGACGCGAAGCTCGTCGCAGACGGCGACGCCGCAGCGTTTGGTGCCTGGGTCGATCGCGAGAATACGCCCTTCACCAGGCACGTGAGAGAGATCTGCAATCCCTTTTTGATTGGCTGTTTCTTGTTCCTGCACCGTATAATTTTTAGAGGCTGAACAAAGGCCGGTCTACACGCGTAAAAGCACGCATCTAAGCATTACATAAGAGGTTTTACTATGTCATTTCGTTCCAAAGTCTGGGTCCTTGCGATCTCCGGGGTGATCTCTATTTACGCCGTGGTCGGCGGGCTGCCGTTCGTCGGCGGTCTGCTCAACGCCTCGGCCCAGCAGACGGTGAACGACCCCACGGCGCAGCTGAGGATCGTTGACTCGGTACTTCAGCACATCCAGAACGACTACGTCGACGAGCCCAACATGGACAAGGTGCGTCTTGGTGCCCTACGTGGTTTGGCTGGCGGATTGGATCCGTATTCGTCATTCCTGACGGCCGATCAGGTCCGAGCTTATGAGGGTGCAAAGACCTCCGGCAAGGCGGGGATCGGTGCTGAATTCTCGCAGATCTCCGGATATCTCTACGTTGTCTCGGGGATCAAGGGCTCGCCCGCGGACAAAGCCGGCCTCAAGGGCGGCGACTTTATCGAGTATGTCGATAACAAGGCGACGCGGGACGTTTCGCTTTACGATGCACGGCAGTTAGTGCAGGGCGATCCCGGCACGGCGGTGAACCTTCGCGTTTTGCGGGCTGGCGAAAAGCCGCAGACGATAAAGGTCGTACGCGGCAACTACACCGTACCAACGGCGGAGGCGCGTGTTGAGAGTGGCAAGACCGGCGTCGTCAAAGTCTATAGCCTCGAGGGCGGTGCGTCGAACGACATCAGGAATCAGGTTCAGTCGCTCCAGAAACAGGGCGTGCAGAAGGTCGTTCTCGACCTTCGCGGCGTGGCTGCGGGGAGTCTGGAAGAGGGAGTTGCGGTGGCGAACCTCTTCATCAAGGATGGCGAACTCGCAAAGGTCATTGGACAGGGAAATAAGGTCACGAAGACGTTTACGGCGGACCCGTCCAAGGCAGTATTCGATGGCCAGCTTGCAGTGCTGACCGACACAACCACCGCGGGTGCGGCCGAGGCCGTCGCGGCGGCCGTTGAGGACCACAAGCGGGGTGAGATCATCGGTGAGAAAACGTTTGGCGCCGGTACTGAACAAAAGCTTTTCACTCTCAAGAGTGGTGAAGGTCTGCTGCTGACGGTCGCGAAATGGGCGGGCCCAAGCGGCAATCCTTTTCTCGGCGAGGAGCGTGCAACTACCGGTGTAAAGCCGACGATCGAGGTCAAGCGTCCGGACACGCCCGAGCCGATCGACCCCGACTCGATCGATGACGAGAACAACCCGAATCCACAGGCGACGCCAACACCCAAGCCGCAGCCAAAGACTACGGAGGACCTTCAGCTAAAGAAGGCTCTTGAGGTGCTTAGCGGAGCATCAGCAGCACGGACCGGGGAATAATTGTTTAGCAGTTTTACTCAAGAGCCGGGTGCACTAGCATCCGGCTTTTACTTTTGCGATACACACTTCTGATATTATCCACTTGATGGCTCGGGTATTTTCTCTAAAGGCTGTTGTTACGAGTTTGGCGGCGGTGTTGATCTTGACCGCATCTATCGCCGCGCAGTCACGGGACCAGGAATTCCCTTCGCCTGTGACGCAGAGCGAGATCTCCTCGACCATTAGGGCTCGTGACATCGGCGACGCACGCCTGACGACGCATTACTGGGTTTTCGACGGGGCTCAGGGCGATATCTTTATCGATGTCGTGACGCAGAATTTCTCGGGTGATATCAATGTGTATCAGGCCTCGGACCTGAAGCCTCTGACCCAGATGGTGATGTTTGCCGATAACGGCGTGAGCGAGACCGGACGTGTGATCTACATGCGACAGCCGGGCAGGCTGATGCTTCGTGTCCAGGGGCGGTCGCCTAATGACGATCCAGCGAGCTATAAGATCAAATTTGCAGGCAGCTTTGTGGCTCTCGCTCCTCAAGAAGAGCAAAAACCGCCAACTGTGGAAGGAATCGAAGAGACGGGCATCAAGGTCAACTCGGTTGGCACTATCGTGCCCGTAACGCCAAAGGCGACGCCGAACCGGGCAAGAAACTCGGAAAATTCGAGCTCGGTCCCGGAGAATCCGCCTGCAAGGCGCGCCGACAACGAGGAGCAGCCCGAAATCCCGCAGAAGGCAACGCCATCAAAGAGCGACTCGGGTGTAAACACCATTCTCGGTAATAAACCGGGCAAGGGGGCGACCGCAAAGACATCTCGATCCGATCCTAACCCGCCGGCGAAAAGGCCTCAGCCCGCGCCCGCAAGATCGCGGCCGGAGCCGGTTGCGGACCCGTTAGCTGGCGTTTCTCTCGTGATAACTCTAAAGGACGGGAGCAGAAGCGAGCGGCCAATGTCGGGAATTATCCGCTTTGTGTACGACCACGGCTTTCTGACCATCTTCACCAAAGACGGGAATATTCACCGGATCGCGGTGACCGACCTTGCGAGTGTGACCGTTCAGTAGCCGGGTCTTAAGCGTAGCTGTGTAAACCTTTTAGCAGGTAACTCACGCCGAGATACGTAAAGATCACAAGCAGGAATCCGACGACCGCAAAGTAAGCGGAGCTTCGCCCGCGCCAACCATGAGCGACACGTGTGTGCAGAAAAGCCGCGTACGTGAGCCATGCGATCAATGCACCGGTCTCCTTGGAGTCAAAACCCCACGGACGTCCCCATGATTCGTTTGCCCATATGGCTCCCGTGATAAGCAGCATCGCGAGCCCGGCGAATGCGAGGCAGGCCGTCTTGTACATCAGGGAGTCCAGAGCCTCGAGGCTCGGCAGGCGCTCACGGAGCTTCTCAGTGCGGAAGGCGAAGAACAGCACAAAGAAGGTCGCGACCAGAGCGGTGATCAACGCCGACACCTCCACCGGATTCGCCGAAAGACTGAGGAACATCTTGTCCC
>JBJMGO010000051.1:0-4040 GCA_045807825.1 Pyrinomonadaceae bacterium
AGGTTACGACCGGTTCGGACGGTAAGGTAAAGGCGACTTTCACCGCTCAGAAGAAAGGTCTCGCCGGCCTCGACGCGACGTATTACCCGTACACCACCGTCACCCACCATGAGTCAGGCTCACATCAGAATGCGACCGTCCAGATCGGCGACCCTCCAAGCGGTGTTTGGCAGATGAACATAGACGCAACCGAGACAGATACGGACGATACCGTCAGGTCCACGGACGATGACGATGGCCATCAGGAGGTGAACGATCACCAGACCATCAAGCGTACCGCTCACGTCACGGTGTGGTTGAACAGTAACACTGAGACCGGGAACATCCGGGGCTCGGAGGTTATCGCCGTTTCGGGAGATGGTAATTTCGATTTCCTGTCTACCTTTCACCATTTGAGCACGAGCCCTTCCTGCTCGACCAAAGGCGATGGCAGGCGCGTCGCTGAGGGTACGTTCGTGCCGGCTGAGACGGTTTTCGCATTCGACATTTATCCGGACCACGCGAACGTCAACGGCACGATCTTCATAAAAGGAGGAGGAACCGACGATACGTGGGGCTTTGAGTCATGCGCCGATCCGCCTCGTGTTCATCAGCACCAGGAATCGAAGGACGATGGCTATGCCATCGAGCTCGGCTATGGGAGCGATCAATTGGATGCTCCGATCACGCCACAAAACAAACAGTCGCGGACCTTCAAATTCGATCTTTCACAACACGAGAGAAATCAAGACGACAAAGGTGGAGTGACCGAACGCACACGTACCGGCACGATCACTCTTAAGCCGCTGACAATAAGCCAGACGCCGCCAGGGCTGCGTCGCCACTGAGATCGGAACCGCGGACGGGTTTTGAGCGTATGATCTGCTATGCCGAATAAGATGTATTGTCCTCGATGTTCCCGCGAGTTTATTGACGAGACCGGCTTTTGCCGGGATTGCGGCTTGTCGCTCGGCGACGTCGCAAGCATTGTTGCAGGCGAAGCCAAGACCGCTCCGGTGATGAAATTAGGACCGAACTTCGCTCTCATGCGGACAGGTTTTGGCGTCTTCATCTTGGGCCTCGTGATCGCTCTCGGCAACGCCGCACTAGCCCAGGTCGTCGGCTTTTCACAGGTCTACGGCACTAGCATTTTTCTCTTCACTGTGATGGCCGGCCTTGCGCTAATCGGTGCCGGAATGGTCTTTCCTCGCAAACGATACGTTAAGGGAGTGAACCCCGCGGATAAAGAGAGATCATTCAAAGGCAGCGTCAACACCGCACGGCTCCAAGAACCTGCCGGCACACCTATCGAGCACCCAGACTTTAGAATGCCCGTCTTTGCAAGCGCTGAGCCGGCGAGCGTTACCGAGAACACAACGCGAAATTTAAGCTAGTACGATCTTACCGATCAGGTCGTAATCGTGAGCTTCCGTGATGCGGACATCGTAGATATCGCCGAGCTGAGGCTTGAGGTCCTCGGGCATGTCGTTGATGAGAATATAGCCGTCGATCTCCTGAGCCTGACCCTGCAGACGGCCCTGAAACAGAAGATCGGATTCCTGCGACAACCCCTCAAAGATGACTGGAAAGGTGGTACCGACCTTCGCTCGATTGAGCTGACGGCTGATCTTGGCTTGTTCCTTCATCAGGCGGTCACGACGTTTCTTGGCGACCTTCGGATCCACCTTAGTCGGCAGGTCGTACGCCGCCGTGCCCTCTTCGTCGGAGTAGGTAAAGACGCCGACATTGTCAAAACGGCAGTTCCTGACAAACGTCATCAGCTCCTCAAAATCCTCTTCCGTCTCGCCAGGAAAGCCCGTGATGAATGTCGTCCTGATCGTGATCCCCGGCACCCGCTGGCGAACTCGCGCTATCAGCCGCTCAAGAGACTCTCGAGTACCGCCGCGCTTCATCAGCTTGAGTACATTCCGCGAAGCATGCTGCAGCGGCATGTCGAGGTACTTTACGGCCTTTGATGTCTCCGCGATCGCCGCAAGGAATGCGTCAGAGATATGCGTAGGGTAGGCGTACATCACTCGGATCCATTCGAGCTCGTCGATCTCGCCGAGTGCCCTGATCAGAGCAGCCAAAGCATCGACTTCGCCGAGGTCCTCACCATACCTCGACGAATCCTGAGCTATGAGCACGACCTCCCTCACCCCTTGCTTTGCGAGATCGCGAGCCTCTTGAATGATGGAGCCAAACCGCCTCGATCTAAAGCTCCCTCGCATCCCAGGGATCGAACAAAATGCGCAGGGACGATCGCAGCCCTCGGCTATCTTGATGAAGGCCGTGTGCGATTGTGTCGCCCGGTATCGAGGGGTGTCAAAGTCGTAGAGATAGGTCGCCGATTTATTGCCGATCGGCCTCAGTGTGAGCTGCTCGGCGTCGAAGGTCGCATCAGCAGCATTGAGGATCTCACCGACCTGCGAGGTGCCGATGAACGCGTCGACCTCGGGCAGTTCCTTCATCAGGTCATCACGGTAACGCTCGACCAGACAGCCGGCAACGATCACACGCGTGGCCTTTCCTTCTCCTTTGAGCCGCGTCGCCTCGAGAATGGCGTCGATCGATTCCTGCTTAGCCGACTCGATAAAGCCGCACGTATTCACCACGACCGTATCAGCCTCGGCCGCATCGCTTGTGATCTCGTACCCGCTTTGCGCGAGCGTGCCCATCATCACCTCGCTGTCAACGAGGTTCTTTGGGCATCCCAGACTGACGAAACCGACTTTAGGCATAAAGGAAAACTTAGATTCTAACACCCACTTCACAGTTGGCATAAGAAAGCCCGCTCGAGGTGGGCGGGCTTTTGTTGCGATGCTGCAAGAAGTAGCTACTTCGCCTTCGCAAGCGGTCCGTCGGCACGTGCGATATTTTTCAGCGCCGAATACGGCACGATGACACTCTGCGGTCCTTCCGCGTAAGACGCGACCTGGTATGGCGAGAACAGGATGAGCAGCCCCTTCTTAGTGATCGCCCAGTCGCGAAAATTATCTGCTGTCGGCTTAACGCCATCTGCGAAAATGTCGGTCGCGAGACCACGATTCTCACCGCTCTCCGGATCCTTTCTCGCCCGCAGGTCTTTTGCGCAATAGTCGGCGATAGTCCTTAGATAGCTCGCCCCGGGCTTGAACAGGTCCGCGAGTCTCACTTCCTTACCGGCCGCGAGGTCATACGTCAAAGTGTAATAACCCTGATTCGGGTGAACTCCGCCGGTGAAGTCGTCGGTCAAGAATTGAACGCTCACCAGATCATCATCGGCATAATCGATGGAATAACCGATATCCAGATAATTACCGATATCGGCCGGCGTGTTCCTGATATCGGCCACAGTAAACCCGGCCATTGTCTTCCTAAAGTCGGCGAACGCACGGTCGACAACAGCCTTTGCTGCGACATTGAATCCCGCTGCGTTTCTAGCACCGACCAACTGTGGATACTCGGCAGAGAGCTTCGCGCTTTTGCTCCTGATCGACTCCTTGGCCTCGAGCGTCGTAAAATGTGTGCCGCCCGCAAAGTAGATCATCTGCTGGTCAGCAATAAAACTGACGGCGTCTTTCGCGCCTGTCTTCGTCCAGTCACCCTCGAGCGTCACGCCGGGGTCTTGCAGCTCCTCCTTCAACTTGCCCTTGAATTCACCCGTCTGCTTTCCCGCCGCGTCGAACTCCTGCATCGTAAAAGACCCGTCGCCGGCAATAACGCCTCGCAGGGTCAGCTTGTTAGCGGCACCGGACCTGAGATAGTAGTAACTGCCGACGAGGGAGGTGCCCTCGCGCGTAAGCGACATGTTGAATGGCGCTGCTCCCTTATCACTGTAGATGCTTCCCTGAAACCACATCTCGGGCTTCTGCCCAAAAGCCACAGCTGCCGCGAGAACGAAGATCAGTACAAAGGCACTCACAGAAAAATGCGTGGATCTCATATTTTTAGGTATTTGTTATATCTCGTGGATCTTTGGACATATTGCACCCGTTGATAAAGTGCAGCCCGCTTGAAGCGGAACTATACAGATGTACGAGTCATTCTCCAAATCTTGCACCAGGTCGGGCGCAAAAAAG
>JBJMGO010000052.1:0-20763 GCA_045807825.1 Pyrinomonadaceae bacterium
CCGTAGTTTCCTGTCCAAAATTAATTCCATTAAAACAGGATATGAGGGTGAGGGCGGCAAAAAGCGCGAACAAGGTCTTTTTCATAATCTTTCTTCCTCTAACGAATTCTTCTGCGAATCCAGGATAAAAATCCATAAGGATAATCTAGGTTTTTGGAGATTTATTCAAGTTTTGTTTATGGCACAAGACGGAAATTCTACGGCACATTCGCAAACGCCCGATTTTAACGACCTGTTACAAAACCGAATTGAACGAAAAGATTTATAAACCTATACCGTTCATTTGTAAAGCAAAAATGATGCCCGACGATTTTCGTAGTCCGCCAATTTTGGTGCAATGGCTCTTTCGATGACCTCGGGTGGGTCACCGCGCTTGAGCATTTCTAGAGTCTGCTGATTTACAAGTAAATGGCCATATTTGTCAACATCCCAGACTTTTGGGAATAGCGTTCGTAACGCGCCGGCGATCTCGAGGCCGGTTCGGACAGAGTCGAATGTCTCGCGGTTGGTAACAATAATATTTATCCCGCCAAGGTCCTGATCCTTATATGTCGATGCATTTGGCTTAAATCGAATCGGTACAAATCGGACGCCCTTCAGCTGTCTTTCATTAAGATATGCGGCCAGGGTTTGACCATCGATCCATGGTGCTCCGACCACTTCAAAAGGCGTGTCAGTCCCACGACCCACGGAAACGTTGGTCGCCTCCAGCAGGCCGATACCGGGATAAAGAGTCGCCTCCGTCAGCGAGCGCATATTAGGCGAAGGGTTTATCCAAGTCTGACCGGTCTCGTCAAACCACATGAGGCGCGACCAGCCGTCCATCTTGATCACACGCAGATCGGCACCGATCTTCCGCTCGGCGTTCATCATCTGAGCAAGCTCGCCGATCGTCATTCCGTAACGAACCGGCGTCGTATGAGCGGCGATGAATGAAAGCTTGTCTTCGTCGGCAAGCGGACCCTCAACTGAAATGCCGTTTATCGGGTTTGGCCGGTCGAGAACGTAAACAGGTTTGCCGGCCTTGGCGGCCTCTTCTAAAATATTCCGCAGCGTCGCAGTGTAGGTATAGAACCGAGCGCCGATGTCCTGAATGTCGTAGACGAGCGCGTCGAGTTCTTTGATCTGTTCGGGCTTTGGCCGCCGGGTCTCGCCGTAAAGCGAATATATCGGCAGGCCCGTTTTCTCGTCCATCGAGTCGTTGACCTTTTCATCCGCCGATCCGCGAATGCCGTGCTCGGGTGAAAAAAGAGAAACAAGTTTCACGCCCGGCGCTTCTTTTAGAATGTCTATCGTCGGGCTGCCTTTCAGATCGCGGCCGGTCTGATTGGTGACGAGCCCGATCTTCATTCCCGCGAGCTGTTTGAATCCATCTCGCTCGAGGACATCGATCCCATTGAGCACCACGCCGGAGCGCCGGCTGCCAGCCGGTGTTACCTGCGTTCCCTGCGAAGCCCGCCGCATCGCGGCATCAGCCTGCTCCTTAAACTTCGGTATCTGCGCCGCGACCTGAGAGTAATAGATATCCTCCGCCAACCGCGTGGTCTCGATCGGGGTATCCTCGACCGCCGAGGCAACGACCGTCGCAACCCTGGCCCTCAGCGGGGTCGCGTCGCCCTTACCATCAGGATGAACCCGATTTGAGAGGATCACGACAAACGTCTGCGATACGCGATCGATCCAGATCGATGTACCTGTAAATCCGGTATGCCCAAACGAGCCCAGCGGAAACAAGTCACCTCGATTTGATGAGAACGAAGTGTTAATGTCCCAACCAAGCCCCCGCGTATCGCCGCTCCCCGAAACAACGATCGGCGCGGTCATTCGGGCAACGGTCGCAGCCGACAAGATCCGCCTGCCCTCCAGTATTCCGCCGTTGAGAAGCATCTGACAGAAACGTGCCAGATCATCAGCGGTCGAGAAGAGTCCGGCGTGCCCTGCAATGCCGCCCATGCGGTATGCAGTAGGATCGTGGACTTGTCCGCGCAGAATTTGGTCCCCAGCTTTTTGATCTCCTTCAAATGCTGCTCCGAGATAGCTATTTTGACCTCTGATATTTTCGGTAGGGGCGATATTTGTATTCGGACGAGCCGAATACAGGGGCGTTGACTGGCTAGTCATCACATCGCGACGAAAATTTCGAAACTCCGTATTTGGCATTATTGAAGGAATTTCACGAAGACTGCCTCGTCGTTCACCTCGATCAAGAAAGAAATCATAACCAGCCACTCGGATAACTATCTCTCCAAGGGTGATGAAATTAATATCCGAATAAACAAACTTCACTCCGGGCGGTGTACGCAGCTTTTCTTTGTAGAGAGCCTGCAGCATCCCTTCGCGCCCCGTCCATTTGTCCTTGAGATCAAAATCGGGAGCGAAGCCTGAGACGTGCGTCATCAATTGCTGGATCGTGATGCGTTTGACCTGGTCGTCTTGTATCTCGGGGATGTATTTGCCGATCGTGTCCGAGAGCCGAAGCTTGCCTTGCTCGACGAGGATCATTATCGAGGTCGTCGTCGCGACGACCTTTGTTAAGCTCGCGAGGTCAAAGATCGTATCGACGGTCATCGGTTCGACCGTCGGGACAAGCGAGCGGTTGCCGTATGCTTTTCTAAAAACGATCTTGCCTTTATGACCTACCAGTACGACCGCACCCGGAAGCTGTTTATCTTTTATGGCTTGCGCTACAAGTGCGTCGATCTGGCTGAGTTTGTCCGAGCTCATCCCGACTGATTGCGGCGCCGCCAGAGGTAACCCCTGCGCGTGAGCGACCGCTGCAAAAAAAACCGCTGTGACGCAGAGACTCAGGGTGAGACGTATGAGAATGTTGATGGCCGATCTATCTCGGCGACTCAAGAACGGGCTTCGCATTTGTGTTTGAGGTAAGTTCTACCTGAGAGTAAAACTTCGCTCTAATTTCCGCAATCCGCAGCCCATGAGCGCTCAGGTGAGCCGGGTTGTATAATCCGATTACCTGATCACTGGCTCGATGGCGAATGTTCCTCACACACTTAAAGATGCCGTAGGCCTTGGTCGCCTTCTCGTCGACACAGACGAGCTCCGCGTGTACGAATGTGATGGGCTCCCGCAGCACAAGTCGCTTCCGCGCGGTGTTGCAATACTCAGGTCAACAGATGATGTTGCGCGAGTCGTTCATCAGCTATCCGACGCTTCCATTCCTTTTCTAGCAAGGGGGACAGGTACCGGGTTGTCAGGTGGAGCCCTCGCCCTTGAGGGCACGTTCATCGTAGAGCTCGCCCGGCTGGATCACATATTCGATATCAATGCGGTAAACCGGACCGTTAGGGTTGAGACCGGCGTCTTGAACGCCGAAGTATCGCGACGTGCAAAACGCTTCGGTCTTTACTATTCGCCAGATCCCTCCAGTCAGAAAGCGTGTACGATCGGCGGCAACATTGCGGAGAATGCGGGCGGCATCCATTGTCTCCGAAACGGAGTGACCGTTGACCATGTTGCCGAGATCAGGGTCGTCTTGAGCGACGGCAAGATCGTCGAGCTCCACGACGCCAGCATCCGGCCGGGGTATGATCTCGCGGGTGTCTTTGTCGGGTCCGAGGGTACATTCGGGATCGCGACGGAGGCGACACTTCGCCTGCTTCCGATTCAACCAAGTGTCCGTACAGTTCTCGCCGCGTTTAAGACCATTCACGACGGCAGCAGGGCGGTCAGCGAGATCATCGCTTCCGGGATCCTGCCCGCCGCCCTCGAAATGATGGATGCGGTCGCGATCCGCGCCGTTGAGGCGGGCGTTTATAAAGCCGGATTGCCGCTTGATGCAGGCGCCGCTCTGATCATTGAGGTGGAAGGTATCGAAGCCTCAATCTCGGTGGAATCGGCGATGGTAGAGGTGATCTGTCTCCGGAATTCTGCGATCTCAGTTGAAGCAACCGATGACCCTCCGAAGCGGGACCGGATCTGGAAAGCGCGCAAAGGCGCGTTTGGAGCGATGGGCCGCCTGAGCCCAGACATAATGATCCAGGACGCGGTGGTTCCGCGTTCTCGCCTGCCGGAGGTGCTTGACCGGATCCAGTCAATAGCCTCCAAATATGAGCTGACCGTCGCCAATGTATTTCACGCCGGCGACGGAAATCTGCATCCACTGATCCCTTTTGATTCAAGCGACCCGGTCGCGGTGCAACGAGTGAAGGACGCGGGTCAGGAGATGATGGCTGTCTGTATAAGTGCGGGTGGAGCGATAACCGGAGAGCATGGTGTAGGCATCGATAAGATCGACTATTTGTCCCTTACGTATTCGCCGGCCGATCTGGACGTTATGCTCGATGTCAGGGCCGCTTTTGATCCGCTCGGATTGTGCAATCCCGGCAAAGCGATCCCGGTGCTCCGCGGTTGCGGCGAAGCACGGGCTGTCGCGTCGAAAAAAGTCTCCCATGATCACGACTTCGAGACGAATTTTGCTCGGGCCGGTGCCACACGTATCGGGCCGCACGCGCCGCTTACTTCGACCCGTCCAACGTTTGATCCGGAAAATGCCATTCAAAAACTGTCCGCCGTCATCGGGTCAGAAAACGTCCGCGTAAGCGGCCGATCGTTGATCGCGGAAGCGGCGTCCTACGAGGAGATCTCAGAATGCCTTCGCCGCAGTAGTTCTGAAAATTGGACCGTCACGCCGATGGGAACGGGTAATTGGATAGACGCCGGCGAGGCGTTGCCCCTTTCGAATGTTCTGCTTTCGACTCGACGACTTTCGAGCGTTGTCCGTCACGAGCCGGCGGATCTCGTGGCAACCGTCCAATCAGGCATGCTGCTCAGCGATCTAAACTCCGCTCTTGGCGCTCAATGGCTGCCTCTCGACCCACCGTTCAATTCGCGATCGACGGTTGGCGGTGTCATCGCAACAGGCATGGCCGGTCCGCTGTCGGCCACATTCGGCAGGCCCAGGAATCGTGTGCTGGGAATAAAGGCGGCGCTCGCCGACGGCACCGTGATCAAGGCTGGAGGATCTGTCGTCAAGAACGTCGCAGGGTACGACCTGGGCAAGCTGTTTACCGGAAGCTTTGGAACCCTTGCGGTCACTTTGGAGGTCAGCTTGCGGTTGTGCGCTATGCCAGAGGCAGACCGGACACTTTTAGTTTTTGGTTCGAAGCCGACGACCCTGATCGAGAGAGCCTTCGAGCTTCGATCCAATGGCGTACATCCATCGGCTGCCGCCATTGTCTCGACTGGACTTCTTGCCGGCGAGCAGTTCCCCTCCGCGTATTTGCTCTTACTCAGATTCATGGGGCTCAAAGAGGCAGTTGATGCGGAGATCGCCAAAACCCGCACCCTGCTGCCGGTGTCAGAAGAAAGCGAAGGGACGGGTCTGTGGCAAGATCTTTCGTTAGCGCAGGATCAAGTAATCTGGAGAGTCTCGACTCCTCCATCAGAGATCGGAGCCGTTGCGATGATTATCGGCGACTCGCAGGAGGACCCGCGATTCCACGTCGATCCCTTCCAAGGCTGGATCCGGTGCTTTGCCGGCGAAGGTTCGACAGACCCGGATGAGTTATTGGAAATGCGAGCCGTCGCCGCCGCTGCAGGAGGCAGCCTCGTGGTGGATCGAGCCGACGATTCATTCAAGGCGAAGCTTGGCGCATGGGGCGACCTTGGCTCGGCGAGGACGATAATGGCGCAGATCAAGTCGCGGCTTGATCCATCTAACCGGCTTTCCCCGAACCGCTTCGATCTAAGCTAAATGACCCGACAAAGCTCCCAAGGAATACTCGACGAACGCGACCGGATTCTGTCGTGCGTTCACTGCGGATTGTGTCTCCCCGCATGTCCGACCTACGTTGCCACGGGCGATGAGAACGACAGTCCCCGGGGCCGGATATACCTTATGCGGCAGGTGCAGGAAGAGAAGCTGTCGCCCGATTCACAAACATTTCGTGAACATATCGACCGGTGCCTCGGCTGCCGCGCTTGTGAGGCCGAATGTCCCTCAGGTGTCGAGTATGGACATCTTGTGGAGGCGGCCCGAGTCACCGTCGAAACGGCACGTCCCTCGGGCGTTTTTAATGGGTTCAAGAACCTTCTCTTGAAGTGGATCTGGCCCGTTGACTGGAGGCGGCGCCTGTTCATGTTCGGCGGGCGTGTGTTAAGAGACAGCCGCATCTCAACGATTCTCGTCCGGAGCCGGATAGTGCGTTTGGTGTCAGGTCAGGCCGATACTGCCTTGCGTCTGCTCGAAGCATCGCGGCCAGCGAGGATCGGTATCGGGGCGTCGCCTGGTAACGGGCAAAGCGTGAAAGCCGGTCACGGATCCGTTGCGGTATTCCGCGGGTGCACTGCGGATCTCCTTAGCTCTGTAGACGCTGCTGTCGGGCGCGTCCTGAGAGTGAACGGTATGGAGACGCATGTCCCGGGGAATCAGACATGTTGTGGAGCGCTCCACGCACATTCCGGTTTTCTGGATCAAGCTCGAGCTTTGGCTCGCAAAAACATTGATGCATTTGCCCAAACCGAGGGGCAGATCGTAACGTCGGCGGGCGGCTGCGGAGCGATGCTTGTGGATTATCCGCACTTGCTGGCAGGGGACACCGAGTACCGTGAGGCCGCCATAGAATTCGCCGAAAGGGTCAAGGACATCGGGCAAGTGCTCGAACACCCCCGTCGCGTTGCCGTCACATCGGACGAACGCGTTGCATACGACGCCTCGTGCCACTTGCTACACGGCCAGCACGCCGCCGAGGAGTCACTCGGCATGCTTCGCGCTCTTGAGGGCCTCGCGATCGTTCCCCTCGAAGGTGCAAACGTGTGCTGCGGCGGGGCAGGTATCTACAACCTTCTTGAACCGGAACTCTCCGAAGCTGTACTGGACACCAAGATCCATAACATCATTGAATCTGAGGCAACCATCATCGCGACCGCGAATCCCGGATGTCACATGCAGATCGCTCAAGGACTCGTGCGTGCAGGCAGGAATTCTGTACGCGTTGGTCACCCGATAGAGATCTTGGATCACAGCTACCGCTCGGCAGGGCTCTACTCAAAAGAGCGGGGCTGATGAGAATAGCTGAGTAGCACCCGCCGTCAGATCGCGCGGCAGACCTCGTTGCCCCAAGGCGTCGACGTTGCGGTATCGACGCCTTTTTTCACGTCCTCGAGCTTCCAATTTCCGCGCTGGAGGATTGTGTCGTCGCTAAACTCGACGCGGTTGATATAGATCTTTTCGTCAAAGATGGGGCCGCTCGTCGCCTTGAGGCTGTCGGCGCTGATCGACTCGCTCGGTCCGAGCGGCGTAAAGATCCACAGGTCCTTCTTCGCCGCTGGCTTTAAATTTGCCGAGCAAAGGAACTGCCGGCGGACAATATTCGCAGGGTTTGCAAGCTCGGTAAAACGGTACTCCCAATAGATGACCGCGACGGTCTTTTTTGTGTTGTTGACGAAACTCGCCTGGTAAAGGAATCCGGTCAGGCCGCTGTCCCCCGGGCCATTTGCCGAGTCGACCGCCTTGTCGATCTTTTCGCGTGCACCGTCGGCGGTCATCTCGCTTGGATCCGGAGCATTGCCCCGCACGGAGTTATTACGCTTCTCCCGTGCGTAGTACTTGTCGTCGGCCGTCATCTCACGGTGCGCCCGGGTCGGTCCGTTGTCGGGTCGCGTGATATGTCGATGGTCGACGTGCCAAAGCGGCGACACGATTGACACCGGCGGCACCGATTCCTGCTGAGCAGACACCACACACGACAACAGGATCAAAATCGTCAATGCTAGAACTCCCCGCATACTTCCCCCGTTAGTTAATGCTAGCAACCACTAGCAACCATACTATAACCCCTTCAGTGGCCCGCGAAGATCTCCTTAACGACAGGCCCCGGGAATTGCCGATAGCCTTGCTTGGCCTCGTCCTCCTGCGGACGATTGTGTTCATCGATCCTCCCGATCAGCCGCATTAGCGTCGGCACAAAACTTAATGAGTCGTACGGCTCCTGGACGACAAAGCCCTTTGGAATGCCCGTCGCGTCGCCGCCAGCGATCATGAATGTCGCGTTCGTCGAGAGTCGTAGGAACGAACCGTGATTCCCCCCGGGGTTAAAGCCGCGCACGTCGAAATTCCAATGATCCGAGGCCTCGATCAAAAGGTCCGCCTCCGCCAAGCTCCGCTGCCGGACGTGAAACCGGCGAATCAACGCCGCGTCACCCGCAAGAGAGACGTCGTTCGGGAAATGCTGATTCATCTGCTCGTTAAGGCCGATGATGCCATTCGAGTACCTCGTCATGTGCACCGCCCGCAGCCACTCTACCTCTGTGTGCCACGCCGACAACCACGATGCCGGGCTGCTCGGGACGTTTAGCTCCGGGTCCTCAAAATAATGTAACGGCAATCCGGCTGTAGGATTCTTTACCGTGTACGTGACCCGCCCATCCGCTCCCTGCCGGAGGTTTGAGACTGCAAGATACCGGTACGAACTGGCGCCATTCTCATCCCGGCGTGTCAGCAAGAGAACCTGCTTCTCATCGCCCCCATATAGCCAGGTCGGATCTTCGTTCGGGGCAAGCTCGGCGCCGAGCGAATCCCTCAACGACGTAAGCGGCACGCGTGCCGCGAGAAAGTCGATAGGTCTGTTAGAGACACCCTCCTGCACGTTATTTCGCACCCGCTGATCGAGCAGCAGTTTGAAGTAATTCACTCGGATAAAGCTCTTGTCGAGATCGAGCCTCCCGTCGGGACCCAGCTCCAGGCCCTGTGGTGACAGGCCGACGATGTAATTCTGCAGATCGCCGATCGAGTTTTGCTCACCCATCGAATTGGGCGCGATCAGTTCCTCGATCACAAATTTGCGCTTGATGATATCGTCCAGCCGCACGGTGAGCAGCTTATTGAGTGATGAAATGTAACGCCGATAGTCGGCGACGTCCCTTTCCGCAAGGTCGATCTGCTCACGCACGCGGCGGTTCGCAAGGGCCTGCTCCTTTGTGATGCCCTTGTCCTCACGAGTTGGCAGACGCGAAGCTGCGGGTTTGGTCGCGGCTATCCAACGGCTGAGTGCACCGAGCTCTTCATCCATCTCGGAGATAGTTCGCTGCCAATCGGCCCGATAGCGGTCTATCACCGACAATACGGCTTCGGTGGTCACGTCTCGAAGAGGCGGATGTAGATCATTCTTCTTTAGCTCTAGCAGCAGAATGTGCAGGAGGTTGAGATCGGAATTGCGCAGGTGCAGCGACGAGCGCTCGTTGCCGTCAAAATCGAGAAGTGCGGTCGGATATTTGCCGGCCTGACCTTTCAAATAATATGAATCCTCCGACGACGTGTGCACCAGCGGCGACGTCGGGTTAAGGCTCCTGATCGCGTACTGCATCATCAGGAACCGCTTTGTCACCACATGATGAGCTCCGCCAGTGGGCGAGGTGAGAAGGTTCACGAGGTTAAACCCTTGGCTGTACGCATGGGAGGTCGAATTAAATCCATGATCCGACACAAGGACCATCGCAGTCTCATTAGCACGTGGAGAATCCTGTATTGCGTTCCAGATGTGGCCGATGGTGTGGTCGAGATCTTTCAGCACGTTGATCCGCGATGTCTCGTCATTGTTGTGGTGAGACACGTGATCGAATGCCGGGTCAAAATAGTCGAAGTAATCCATAGACGGATGCTTTACTAGCTTTTCCGCAACGTCACGTTCGTTTTGCCGCATGGTCATCATGTGCGTGTCGAAGCCGATCGTCCACTCATCGAGGAGGTCATTGCTTTTGTGTGGGATCATATTCATGAATGCCCCGCCAAAAATGCCCCACGCCCAGCCGCGCTGATAGAGCTGCTGGCTCGCGTACTTCTTATCCGCCGGAAACACATCACTCAGCAGCGGGACCCCGACACCGTCAAGCACCTGCACGCCGACTGAGTCCACAGTGTTGCCAAACGTGTAGCCGTAGTAGAAAGGCGCAAGGTTAAGATAGTCGTACGACCGCAGTGTGTATCTGTCGAACTCGACGTTCCCCTTGATCGCGAGGTGCTGTCCCGTATCGAGCATGCTCCAAGATGGACCAGACAAGCTCATCCCGCGAGTGTAGAAATTTGGGACGCGGGTGCCGTTGCGATAAAACACCTCCTCGATCCACGGCAGCATGCTCTTGCTGGTATTCGGATCTCGCCGCTTCACAACATCATCGACAAAATAGGAGGGGAGGCCATCCACCTTCACGATGACTAGCCGCTTGACCTGCTGTGCATCCGCCGCCGCGCAACAGAGGGCCACCGCGGCCGAGACCGCGATAAGTCCGGCCGTTAGACGATGCAAGATGTTTATGGTCAATTAAGTGCCGGTATCGCCGCGACCGCACGCGCGTCGTCCTTCGACATCCGCTGCCCTTCTTCGGCTGCGAGCTTGAGGTAATATGCCGTCGCGGTCCTCAAATGGGGCGACAGGTCGCCGTCATTGTAGATCGCGATGAGCTGGCGTTTGGCGGTTTCGGTATTTATCTTGTACAGCCCGGCGATGCATAGCGAACGCACGCCGTCGTCCCCGCTTTTCCTGAAGATCACTTCGAGTGCCTTCGCCGTTTTGCCACTTGCCTCGCTGCCCTGCGAGCTGAGGAAGGCAAGGGATGTCTTGAGAGCGTCAAAGTTTGAATCGATCTCAGGCGCATTTGTGCGGGCGCTGATCTCACGGAGAATACGCTCGTGATAGTCCAGTTGCCGCTTGCGGTCGACCTTCTCCAACATCTCCGATGTGTCCGTTTCTCGATGCGTGTAAGCACCGAAGGTCGCCAAATGCGCGAGGCTAAATCCGAGTCTTGACGGAGCTCCCGCATGATTGATCCGGACCATCTCCTCACGCCTGTCGCGGCGAAGTTTTGCGGCGAGACCGTTGTCATCCGTTGCCCAAAACATCAGGTTGTCGTACTGGGCACGGGCGAGCCTCTCCTCGATGGCAACGTCATTCTGCAGCGGGTTGAGCGTCGCGGACTCGACGCGTTTTGCGACTTCGGTTTTGAATGCCGGATCCAGCGAATCATCCAGCTCAAGTAGCAGCTTTAGGCCCGCGTAGCTCGTAAGTCTGGACTGCTGATATATGTCGATCCCGCGGCGGTGAATTATCCAGTCCACGGCGGCTTTGCCAGCGACGAGCTGCAACCCTCCAAACTGCGTAACACTTGCGAAGTCATCCACAATGTCACTGACAACGCGTCGGGAAGCCTCACGCTTTTTAGGATTGGCGTTAGAGCGAAAATCAACCAGGATCGCCGGGATCTTGGGGTTGTCGAGGCCGTAAACCGCGAGCGGGATCAGCGTGTGCTTGACCGCTCCGGGGCTGCCGGGGTCAACCTGACGATCGTCGGCGTCGTACCAGCGTTCGGCCCGATAGCCTTCCCACCTTTGGAGCGAACTATCCGTCCACGGATCCTTTATGTTCAGAAAGCGTGCGGCCCACTTATGTTCGGCAGGACGTTTGAGATCGTCCTCGCGAACCCAGACTACTGCATTCCTCGGCGTGCCATCGGGCATCTTGAGCGGTTCGAATATCAGCCCCTGATGCTCGGACTCCTGACGCAGGAGCTCCCAATTCTGTGCGCGATCATCGCGTTGTTTTGCGAGCTGCTTATCATAAGCGCGCCCGAGATTCTCCGGCTGCATGTATGAGCCAAAGAACTCGGTCGTTAAACCAAGGCGGGCTTGGATATCGTGCAGCTCCCGGTCATCAAGAATTTTTTCTGTAGAGGACTGCTCATACATCGAAAGCACCGCCATAGCCGTTGCAACCGCTGTTCTGCGGTAGTCTTCCTTATTCTGGTGATACTGCAGGACGCCTGCTTTCACAAACCGGCAAGCCTCCACCGCGAGTACGACGCGCCTCAAGACCTGCCATCGTCCGCTGCTCGCGGTCGATCCGGTGAGGTCCATCACAGGCGGCGGCGGCAACGTCTCGCTTCCCGTCTTGTTGCCTGTTCGCGCATATAGGAACGGCAGCACCGATGCCAGCCGTTGGCGCATTGACGGACGCGTGTACGTGTGCAGCCAGATATAACGGAGGCGGTCGTTCGCGCGGTTTGTGTCTCCGAGCGTGTCGCGGAGAACACTCACGAGTGGCAGATCGCCCTCCGGACTTGCTTTACGCACAAAGATCGTCACGATCTCGGCGCCGCCGGGGAGGTGTACTAATTCGGCACGAAAATTTTCGTTCGAGGCTTGTGAGCCATCTACCCGAGATGTGGCGAGATCCTGCGGGTGGACCAAGCTCGCGACGAGAAGCGCAAAAAGAACGGCGGGTGCGGATCTCAAGATCCGGGAAGAGCGGGTATTTGCCGTACACCTCATAAGCTCCACTTTCGGGAGAGTGTCGGGCCAGGTTTATAGAATCGATCGAAGATCGGAAGTGAGATTGGCATCCCGCCGCGAAGGTTGATCTGCGGCGGAAGTTGTGAGTGGTGCGCCTTGATGCCGCCCAGTTTTTTCGATGACCCCCTCGCTAACACCCCTGGCAACAGGAACTGCACAAATCCCCCTTTTCCGAATCGGAGCAGGCCGAGACATACTTCCTTATATCTTTAACAGCCCTCTATCTGGAGGATACCACGTAAAAAGTGCACTTTTGAACCACCGTCTTCCGGTTCTGTATGATTAAGGTTGCGGCGGAAATCACACACATTGGGCCATACGACAAACGACAAGCGGCGACTCGAGCGGACAACCACCGTCGAAGCTCGCCGGAGGACTCTGCCTTCAAATAGCGAGAAGATCAAAGTTCTGTTGATGCTGCCCTCTTTTCATGAGGGCGGTGCACAGCGAATGGCACTTCACCTGATGAAGCACTTGGACCGCGATCTTTTTGATGTCAGAACAGGGTTGCTCGAGAGATCGGGTCATTACATGTCGTCGCTCTCGGAGGCGGATCTTATATCACCGCCGGCGTGGCTCGGACGCCTCATCGACGTGGAGAGAGGTCACACTTTCGGCTACACACCCGGGCGTTTTCTGCTGCGGACCCTGCTCGCACCCGTGGGTGTTTATTACGATCTTAGAAAAGCTAAGCCTCATGTGGTGATCACGTTCATGCAGGGGACGAGCTTCGCTATGGTTCCCGCGATCACTTTGTACGGACGTCGCAAGGTCAGATGGATCGCTCGGGAAGGCAATAACACGATGGCGAGCCTTGATGAGGAGATCGCCAACCCTACGATGCGCAGCTTTATGGGTGCCGTGATCAGGCACTGTTACAACTCTGCAGACTGCGTACTCACTGTCTCAAAAGACCTCGGTATCGCTCTTGCCGAACGCTTTAGCATCACTCGCGAAAAAGTGAGGTGGATCTTTAATGCCGCGGACCTAAAGGGCGTCCAGGATGTCGCTTCCCATTCCCGCTCGGTCGAGCCAAACTCGAAACGGCCCTATCTCATCTCGATCGGCCGGCTCGAGCATCAGAAGGGCCACGATATTCTCCTCAAGGCCTTTGCAAAGACGGCCGCACGCACATCATTGGATCTCGTCATTCTCGGAACGGGTTCGAAACTCGATGAGCTGCAGCAGTTAGCGAGGGAGCTCGGGATCGAAAGCTCGGTACATTTTTTGGGCTTTAGAAAAAATCCCTGGGCTTACGCTGCCGATGCGGAGATGTTTGTGCTCGCCTCGCGGTGGGAAGGCTTTGGTAACGTGATGATCGAGGCAATGGCCTGCGGGCTGCCGGTGATCGTCACCAATTGCGATTTTGGCCCGCGCGAGATGTTCACAAACGGCGAGAACGGCATCGTCGTTCAAAATGAGAACGTCGATGAATTGGCCGCCGCGATCGACGCTTGTCATGAAAGTGAGGAATTTCGTGAGAAGCTGCGGAAGGGTGGCCGGAAGAGGGCAGAAGATTTTGACATTCGAAACGTGGCGAGAGAGTACGGCGAGCTGATCGTTGAAGAGGCGTCAAAGCTGGCATCCTTCGCCAAGAGCAGCGGCATCGATCCTATTCGTAATTCAGCGCCTCAACCGCATCGAGACGAGCTGCCTTAAGGCCGGGATACAAAGCCCCGGCAATGCCGCTCACGATCCCTATTCCAAGGATCAGCAGCACTATCTTTGGATCGATCGCCACGATCAGGGTCGTGTATCTTGCGAGAACGTAGCTCAATACAATTGTGCCTACCAAGCCGATCAGCACGCCGCCGATACTGATCATCAGAGCCTCCTGAACGATATTCCAGGCAATTCCGGCATTCGACATTCCGAGTGATTTGAGCACGCCGATCTGACGGGTTCGCTCAGTGACGGTGGTGTACATCGTGAGAAGAATGATCAATGCCGAGACACCGCCCGCCACACCGACCACAACGTTGAGGAACACATTCAAAGCAGGCACGCCCTGCATGTAGATGTCCTCGAGCTCGCTTGTAAGAATGATCTGTGTGTCGGGAAACTGCTTGTTCAGACGATCGCCGACGACGTGCGGATCCTGTCCGTCCTTCACCTTGATCAGGAAACCTGAGACCTTACTGTCTGACCCGAGCTGCGCCTGCATCGTCGAAAGCGGGATCTTGATCCGAGCGCCCGCGCTGGGCTCGTAAGCTCCGACTATCTCAAAATCACGATCGTACAACTTAAACTTGTCGCCGATATTTGCCTTACGCCGCTCGAGCCAGGCGCTATCGGTCATCACCTCGTCCTTGCCCTCAGTGAAGATGCGTCCTTTGACGACCTGCAGCCCCGCGACCTCGCCGTATTTTTGAAAGTGAACGCCGTCGACAAGTCGGCTGCCGGTCAACCCCTCGTTTGAGGCGACCGTGTTGGTCGCGACCGGAATTGCGGCGGCAACGCCGTCGACCTTCTCAATATCACGACCCATCGCCTCCGGCATTCGCAAAGCATCCGTGCTGCTAAGCCCGATGCTCCCCGATGGGCGAAACATTATCTCCGCACCCACATTCGCCTCACGCTGTGCTCGCTCGCGAAGGTTGCCATTGGCGAGGCCGACGGTAAAGACGATCAGCAGAATGCCGATGCCGATACCGATGAGGCTCACGACCGTGCGGGCCGGGCGGTGGAGCATGTTTGAGAACACGAGACTATTCATTACTGTTGACTGCGAAAAAAGCGAAAGGAACTAAAGCAAGCCCCTTTCGCACGTTTCGCGTATTTCGCGGTTGATCTTAGACTCCGACCAGCTCGTCGTCCTCTACGAGATACGGCGATACAGTTGGTTTGTCTATATCTTCTTCAAGGACCTTTGCGATCACGGGGAGCGAGAGCGAACGGACCTTGCCGATATTCGGCACCTCGTGGCCTTTGGCGTAGACGGCGTGGCGGCCGTGCTCTTTGTACCACTCGGAGAGCGACGCCGTTTTGTGCATCTCCTCGATGATCTGCCGCCAGCCGACACCGGTGTTGTAGGCGCAAAAGCTGATCTCGCCCTCCTGTGTGCCATATGGAATGACGCACATCTCGGTGCGGCGAAAGTCGTAGTTGAACAGGTCCTGAAACCACATTCCCTCGACGCAGAGCACGCGCCAGAGATCTTCTTCCTTTTTCTCGACCTGCATGCGGTCGTTGCGGTCGGAGTTTGAGGTAGTGGAACTTGGCTTAAAGAGATTGACGATCTGCGAGATCGGGAATCCGTCGGGAGCCTTTGCGGCGTCGTAGTTGCGCATGATCGCCATGCCAAGCTGGGCCATCGTGAGCTTTTTGCCGCGTGCGGTGTCGGTGATGGTCGCGACGTCCTTCATGAACTGCTCATAGTTGAAGAACTCAAACAGCGAACGCATCTGGTTGGTCTGTTTGTTAACGACGATCAGCGTGAAGATGCCGCAATTGGGGTGGCAGTTACATGACGACCAGCCCCACGGAGCGTCGGCGCCTTGCAGCATGTCCATCACGCTAGTGAAGGCCGAGTACGATGACAGCGGAAACCAATCTCGCAGCGGTTCAAGAGTGCCGTCGAGCTGCTTCTCTAGGTCGTGGGTCATGCCGGCGAGGGTGTACCGCTGCTTGATGCGGTCGGCGTCAGAGATGTCCTCGTCGCGACCAGTGAACGACACGGGTTGAAACGCGATGGTCTGGACCTTGTCGATGTTCTCTGCGGCGAACTTAACGATCGAGCCGATGCCCTCGTTATTCCACGAGTTGACGATCGTCGTCACGAGCGTGACCTTGATGCCGACGGCGGCGAGGTTTTCGATCGCCTTGAGCTTTACGTCGAAAAGGTTGCCGACGCCGCGGTGCTGGTTGTCGGCCTCGTTCGTGCCGTCAAACTGCAGGTACACGCCATGCTGACCGGCGGCTTTCGCGGCTTTGCAAAACTCGATGTCCTCGGCGTAGCGGATACCGTTGGTCGCGGCGAGGATACGATAAAAACCGACCTTCTTTGCGTAGGCGACGGCGTCCAAAAAGTACGGTGAAAGCGTCGGCTCGCCGCCTGAGAAAAGAATAATGATCTGACGTTTTGGCTTGAACGACACTGCCCGGTCAAGGATCGCCTTTGTGTCCTCAAACGTAGGCTCATGCACGTACCCGACCTGATTCGCATCCATGAAGCACGGATTGCACATCATGTTGCAGCGGTTCGTGAGGTCGACGGTGAGCACCGCGCCGCGGCCGAATTTGATGTCGCTCGTGCCATGGTGATGAACGTGCGAGTCCTCGGCCGCCTTAAAATCGCGGCCGTAGAATAAAGACTCTATCCTCTCCAGAAACTTCGCGTCTGTCGCGAGAACGTCCTCAAAGATGCCGTGCGTCGGGCAGTCTTTACGCATGATGACCTGGCCATTCTCCTCGAGGATCTGGGCCTTGATCTCGCCGGGATGGGCGTCCATCAGGATGTTTAGCGGGATGTCGCCCGAGATGACGCCGGTGCGGACCTGCTTGACGCAGGCGGGGCAAAGCGAATCCGTCTCACGCGGGAAACCAAGCGGCGGAGCGGTCCTTTCGTAGGATTTGAGCAGCGGCTCGGCGGCCCAGCTCGGCTGGATCGACTCGCCCTCAGGGATGGCACGGTTCACGGCCTGAAAGGCCTTCCAGCCCATGTCGGCCATCTTTGAAATAGCCTTTGAGCCCTTGCGCCCGCCTTTCCCCTCGCCGCGTCTAAAATTATCGCTGAACATAAGTTGTCCGAGTAACCAGCCTTAGAAGCCTAAATCAACCACAAAGTTTAACAGAAAACGCGTTCCAGGGACTATTTATTGATCGCCGTGCAGCGAGCCGGAACCGCATTTTCAAAGTTAGCATCGCTACCGGGAGCCGCTTTTTGAGCGATGGGCACACTCCGTCCGGACGCCGATTTCAAAAACCGGCGACGACGAGATCCCGAACCACCGGACCGCACCTCTGGAATTAGTTTTATGGTGGACCGGGAAGATGAGCCTGAGTTGGAAAAACGGTGAAGGATCTGAACGTGGTCATAATTGCCTATTCTGTGTACATTAGCGTTGGGGTGTCCGATCGGAGATCGGCACGACTTTATGACCATAGCACGGTCTGTCTCATCTGTCAATGATTATTTTATCTGTGCAACACTATTTCAGGTGGTACGGAATATTCGTGACGATGATGCGTTCTTTGAATAGTAGGGCGGCTTTGAGGAGGAGTGAGCTTTGGTTGTGCAGGAGGTGCTGCCACCAGCGTGCTGGCACGAATTCTGGTAGGACCACGGTCACAAGATCGTCGCCATTCTTGCAGGCAACGCGGGTGATATACCTGAGCAGAGGGCGCGTCAACTCGCGATATGGGGACTGCAGGACCTCGAGCGGGATGCCAAAATTCATTCGACCCCAGCGGTCCCTGAGGATGCCAGTCGCTTCGTCGTCTGTGTCGACATAAACGGCGCGGACGTTCCCAGGTGAGATCGAATTGGCGTACCTGAGCGCCGCAACAACGCCACGGTGAATGCCCGACACTGGCACGATCACGGCGTGACGGATCGGCTCGAGTGTGTCGTCGATCGCCTCTAGCGCCAGTTGCCGGGCGACGGATAGATAGTGTCCGTGGATCCCCTTAAAGAGCACGACCAGCAGCGGGATCATCACGACAACGAGCCACGCGCCGTGGATGAATTTCGTCGCGATAAAGACTGTCAGCACGATTGCGGTTGCTATCGCTCCAATGAAATTGATGATAAGAGAGCGCTTCCAACGCGTGTGCTCCGTCACCTGATCACTGACAAATCGCGGCGCACTCGATTGCTCGATAGCGAGATGCAGGTCGGGTATCGCCCGCTCACTCTCGACCTGGCTAGTGTGTATCGCCTCGTCGTACACCTCGCCGCGTCTGACCCTGAGCCAGTGCCGCACCATTCCCGCCTGCGAGAGCGTGAACGACAAAAAGACGCCGACGGCATACAACGGGATCAGCCGACTCGTGTCGCCCGAAAATGCCGCGATCAACACGCTCGAAAAGAAAGCGAGGATGATAATGCCATTCGAAAATACAAGCTTATCGCCGCGATTGCCGAATTGCTTTGGAATGAACCTATCTCTCGCCAGCAGGCTCGACAAACGCGGGAAATCCGCAAATGCCGTGTTAGCCGCGAGCACGAGGATCGCGGCCGTCGAGGCTTGAACGACGTAGTAAAACCAGGCCATCGGGCCGCCAAAGATGTAGCGGGCAAATTGTGAGATAACGGTCTCTTCCTCATGGGGGTGCACGCCAAAGAGGTACGCGAGCGTACTCGTACCGAGGAACATCACAGCGAGCAGGGCGGCCATCACGAGGAGCGTTGTCGCGGCGTTTTTTGACTCAGGTTTCTTAAAGGCCTGGACGCCATTTGATATCGCCTCGACACCCGTAAGCGCCGAGCAGCCGTTAGAGAACGCGGCAAGTACGAGGAAGACGGTGAGCACCTGCGGACTGTAGCCCTCGGCGAGTTTGATCTGTTCGCCCGCGGGTTCGACGGTGCCGCCATAGATCAGATAAAAGACAAGGCCATAGCCGATCATGAACAGAAATGAGACGAGAAATACGTACGTCGGGGCCGCAAAAAGTGATCCCGATTCCTTCACGCCGCGGAGATTCGCGACGGCGATGAGCATGACAAACCCGACGCCGATCGCCACGCGATAGTCGATCAGCCATGCAAATGAGGTCCCTTGGGCCGCGGACGTGATCGCCGCGACACCGGCTGCAACGGAAACCGAAACCGTTAGGAGGTAATCGATCAGGAGAGATGCCGCGGCGATGAGCCCGGCGTTCGTGCCGAGGTTCTCTTTAGCGACGATGTACGCGCCGCCGCCGGTCGGGTAGGCGTGGATGGTCTGCCTGTAGCTGAGGGTGACTATTATCAGCAGCAACGCGATCCCGATCGAGACGGGGATCACGTATTTCCATGCACCGGCCTGCCCAGCCGCGACAGCCACGGCGAGAACGAGGAGGATCTCCTCAGTCGCGTACGCGGTGGACGAGAGTGCGTCGGACGAAAACACCGCCAGCGCGACCTTTTTTGTCAGCCGCTCATGGATCGCCTGCTCGGTCCTCAGGGCCTTGCCGACGATCATCCGCTTGGCTCGTGCGAGAAAGCTCATTTGCACCCCAAAAAACTTGACGCGTATCACACCCGACACGCGCCATCACCCCCATGCTATCGCCAAAGTTATAAGGAATTTATAAAGATCGAGTTTCATAGCGAGGCGTGCTGCTCAACGAGATCGGCAAGCCGGACAGGAGAGGTATATTCAACGCTTTCGCTTCAGCTCGTCCTCAACGCAATCCAGCTTGTGGCACCCGTAGGTCAGCAGCAGGAGGGCGGCAAAAAACAGTACGGTAGGTAGTTGTGGTGCCCCTGTCACGCTACGCCAGGCGAGCGTCGTGATGAGGAGCACGCCGGCGCCGGCACCGCAGACCAGACCGAGACCCATAGAGCAGGATGCGATGAGATAACTTTTGCCTTCGGCGTTCACACATACAGCATCGTGCGAAGCGCATAAGAGCGGTGTAAGAAGTTTGTAAGGAATTTATAAAGAGCCGGTGGGTGAGAAGCGGTAGCCGATCCATGGCTCGGTAATGAGGTATCGGGGCTGGGACGGATCCGATTCGATCTTTTTTCGTAAGGAACCGACGAGCACGCGAAGTGCTTCGCTCTGCTCTGAGTAGTACTGACCCCACACCTCTCTGAGCAGGAAGGAATGCGTCAGCACGCGATCGGGGTGCCGCAGCAGGCAAACGAGAAGGTCGAATTCCTTTGGAGTGAGCCGCACCGTCTGAGCGCGGACCTCGGCCGAATGTGCTTCGACGTCAACAACAAAATCGCCGGCATCGATCCGGCTCTCATGACGCTCGGGTACGCGACGGAGCACCGACCTGACGCGCGCGAGGAGCTCGGCTGTGGAGAAAGGCTTTGTTACGTAATCGTCCGCACCTGCGTCGAGGGCCGCGACAATGGTCTTTTCCTCGTCGCGAACGCTCAGGACGATGAGCGGTACGTCCGAGACCTCACGGACGCGGCGGCAGACCTCGAGTCCATCTATTCCGGGCATTTGAAGATCGGTGATGACGGCGTCAGGCTGCCCTTCGTTAAACGCCTCGAGACCCGCGGCACCGTCCTGTGCAGTTTTGACCGAGTAATCGGGCGCGGAGAAAACGTGCCGCAGCACACGCAGGATCTGCGTTTCGTCGTCGATGACAAGTATCTTTCGTTTGCTCACGATTCATCCGGGAGTTCGATCACGAATCTCGCTCCGCCGCGGCTCCCGTTCTCGACAAACACCCGTCCGCCGTGTGCCTCGACTATACCGCGGACTATCGCGAGACCGAGTCCGAACCCCTTGACAGACTTATCACCGCGGTGGAATTTTTCGAATATACGCTCGCGCTCTTCCGGCTGTTGCCGCAGGGCG
>JBJMGO010000053.1:0-10352 GCA_045807825.1 Pyrinomonadaceae bacterium
CATTCAACAGATATGACGTCTGATCGTGAGCCCACTGACGGTGTGGGCGGCGTTCAGGACAGTAGCTTGGCCGGGACTGATATCGCAGATCTCCCTGACGACAATGGGTGAGTAAGGTCATCTTCTTAACCGCGTTCGCACTCTTAGCGTTCGCGTTCAACTCGATCCTCTGCCGCCTCGCACTGCGGGGCGGCGAGGCCGACGCAGCGGGATTCACGATCGTTCGGCTCGCATCCGCAGCGGTCACGCTCATCCTCATTTCGCTGATCGCCATCCGTGTCAGTAGCCCGCACGTGAGTAAGGGCCAGCTCAGCAAGGGGAGCTGGCTAAGTGCACTCTGGCTCGCAGCATACGCAATTTGCTTCTCACTCGCGTACCTCGGCGTCACCGCGGGCACCGGAGCTCTGATCCTCTTCGGCTCCGTCCAACTGACGATGCTCGCCGTCAGCATTGCTCGAGGCGAACGCCCGCCGCTCATCGAATGGCTTGGCATCCTCGTCGCGGTCACCGGCCTCGTATACCTCGTTCTTCCCGGCCTCGCCGCACCTCCATTGAACAGCTCGATCCTCATGGCCATCGCAGGTGCATCATGGGGGCTCTACACACTCCGCGGCAAGAAGAGCACAGACCCTCTCGGCGATACGACGGGTAATTTCCTGCGCACCCTTGTTATCGTGCCTGTACTCGCGATAATTTTCTGGTCAAGCCTGCACCTCACTCCGCAGGGAACGCTACTTGCGATCCTCTCCGGAGCCATCGCATCCGGCATCGGCTATTCCGTCTGGTACGCGGCCCTCAAACATCACACCGCCACGCGTGCGGCCGTGCTGCAGCTTTCTGTGCCGGTGATCGCTGCGGTCTTGGGAATATTCTTCTTATCCGAAACGGCGAATCTCCGCCTCGTCATTTCCGGTGCCCTAGTTCTCGGCGGCATCGGGCTCACGATCGCCGGCAGAAAAAAATAACCCTCTTTGCTCTCTGCGTTCGCCTCTGCGCGCTCTGCGTTAAAAGGAGACTCCAAAAGATTCCACGCAGAGTCCGCAAGAGACCGAACGCAGAGCCCGCTGAGAAAACCACTTTTTTTCACCAAACTTGCCTTCCAAAATTACCTGAATTATCCTAGCTATAGATGTTTCAGTGATGAAACATTGTTTAATATCCCATGGCGCACCTCGCACTTGTCAAAAACCTTGCCCAGCTCCAGCAAGAGCAAAGTTATGTCGACGAGGTGGTGCTCGAGAGTGCTGGATTGTCGCTCGCTAGGGGAAGTCTGACTGAGATCGTCGGCGGCCCCAGCACTGGAAAAACAAGCCTCGCACTATCGCTGCTTGCAAAGCTCACCGCCGATGGCGAGATCTGTGCGGCGGTGGATGCGGGGCATGGATTTGACCCAATTACCGCAAAACTCGCGGGTGTCGAGCTCAATAATCTGCTATGGGTCCGCTGCGGTCGTGATGTCGAAAAAACGTTCATGGCCGCCGATCACATTGTGCAGGCAAAGGGCTTTGGCTGCATCTGGATGGACCTCGGTGGACTGCCCGAGACAAAGCTCCGCATGGTGCCAAAGACGTATTGGTTTCGCTATCGCACGCGTATCAAAGAGACTCCGACGCTAATGCTCGTTACCGCCCGTTCGCCCATCACAGGCTCGGCGTCACAGCGTTCGTATGAATTGACCCGAGAGCGAGCCGCATGGTCCGGCAGCGGTAACTTCAAGCTCCTGCGCGAATTCGACCTAAAGATGCAGTCGCGAAAAGGTGTTTTTGGACCACCCATGCGAGTGAGAGCGGAGATGGATTATTCGGAGGTTTGACTCTGCGGTCTCTGCGTCTTTTCTCTGCGATCTCTGCGTTCAACAGATCGTTCCACGCAGAGTTCGCAGAGAAAACGCAGAGACCGCTGAGAAGAGATGAAGAGATTGTTTGCATGCCTGATCTCTGATGTCGACCGACCAACTCTGGTCTCGGTCGCACGAGAGTTCGCGCATTCGATCGAGACGATCGAGGACGGTGTGCTGTTTGATGTCAGTGGTTTGAAACGTCTGATCGGCCATCCTGACACGATCACTAAGAGAATTGTCGACGAGCTTCACCGCAATAATATCCAGGCGAGTGTTGCGGTTGCTGAGACAGTGGATACGGCGATGCTGCTGGCACGCCGACAAACCGAGAAGCAGATCGCTGTCCATTCAACCGACGAATTCAACAAACTCCCGCTTCGCGATCTCGACATCGACAACGATACGCTCGACGTTTTTACTGACCTTGGTCTCAGGCGTGTCGAGGACCTGCTTGCGGTGCCGCGTGAGGAATTGATCGGCCGTTATGGGCAGGATTTCATGGACGTGATCGACACGATAGAGCAACGTGGCTCGTCGTTCGTCATCGCAAACATTCAAGAGGAACACGCCTCGTGGAGCTTTGATCTCGATCAGCCTGTCGAGGATTTTGAGCAGCTGATCTTTGTCCTGAATCACGGCCTAGAGCGGCTGCTAAAACAGATCGCCCATTGCGGCCACAGCACGGAGCATCTCGATCTCGATTTCGGTCTACGTAATAAGACGCAAAAGGCGTATGAGATCAAGACTTCGTTCCCGACGCTCGACCGTAATTTTTGGCTAAAGCTCATCAACCTTCGCGCGGCACTCGATCCGCCGGAGTCAGAGATCGTCGCGGTTCACGTGACGGCGCATTTCACGCGGCCGCGCCCCGCACAGCGTGGACTATATGCCGTTTCGCGGCCCGAGCCAGAGAGCCTGCTGCTGACCGTCAACAAACTCAAAAAACTCGTTGGGCAAGAGAATGTCGGCATTCCCGTGCTGCTCGATCAGAGGATGTCAGAGGCGTTTGGAATAGATGTCGACGCATTACCCACCGGCATCGAGAACCAATCAAAAGCTCCCCTCCTTACCAAGGAGGGGTGTCGCCGCTTCGGTGACGGGGTGGTTTTTAGTTTGGATGGTATTCAAGTTGAAAACCACCGCCCTATCGCTACGATCACCTTCACCTATTATCGTCCACCGATCACTGCAGAGGTGCTTATCCGCGACAAGCGCCTCGTCTACATCAGATCAGGCCAATTCGCCGGACACATCGTTAACTACAGCGGCGTTTGGAAAGGCAATGCCAGATGGTGGGACGAGCCGTGGAAGACCCTCGAATGGGACATCGAGGTCGAGAACGCCGGCGTTTACCGCCTCTGCAAGGCGCGAGATGAGTGGTTTGTGACCGGTGAATACGATTAAAAGAATTAGCCACGGATGACACGGATCAACACAGATACTAATCAAATGTTCTGATCCGTTTTATCCGTGCGATCCGTGGCCATTTATGTTTAGCGAGCTCCACACACGATCAGCCTTCAGCTTTCTCTCTTCGGGGTCGCAGCCGCAGAGGCTGATCGACCACGCGGCGGAATTGGGGATAAAGAGTGTTGCGTTGCTTGATCGCGACACTCTGGCGGGTGTGGTGAGATTTCACTTTGAGGCTCGTGAATGCGGTATCAAGCCGATCATTGGGGCCGAGATGACGATGGATGATGGGAGCTTACTGCCGTTGATAGCGCTCACCCGGCAAGGCTACGAGAACCTCGCGCGTCTCATCACCACGGTCAAGCTCCGCAGCAACAAGAACGAGCATTTCACCACGCGACAGGATATCGAGGAGCACTCGGCGGGGCTGTTGTGCTTTACGGGCGGAGCAGATGGATTTCTTCACAATAGCGTTAAGCGAGGTGACGGTTTAAAAGATCTCGCGTGGCTCAACTACGTCTTTGAAAAGCGTCTCTACATCGAGCTGCAGCGACATCACCTCCGCACCGAGGAATACATCAATCAACAGTTGCTCGGCCTCGCGCACAAGCTGCATCTGCCGTACTTCGCCTCGAATGGCGTCTACTATGCGGACGAGCAGGACCGCGAGCTTTATGACGTTTTCACGTGCATCCGCAACCACACGACTATCTACGACGCCGGCAAATTGCTCTCGGAGAACAGCGAGCGCTACCTCAAAAACGAAGCCCAGATGCGCCGCCTTTTCGCAGATATTCCTGAGGCGATCGATCGAACTGAGGAGATCGCTGCACGTGTCGGCTTTTCTATGGACGAACTGTCGTACACGTTCCCCGATTATCCCGTCGCGGCGGGCGAGACAATGGACTCGGTGCTTCGCAAAAAGGTCGAGAATGCTGCTCGCGATCGCTACCGTTACAAGAAAAAATGGGTCCGCGACGAGGTCCAATCGCGGCTCGATAAAGAGCTCGCGATCGTCGAGATAAAAAAGCTCGCCGGCTATTTCTTAGTCGTCAACGATATCTCTGATTACTGTTGGCAAAACAAGATCCTCTCGCAAGGCCGCGGCTCGGCCGCAAACTCGGTCGTTTGCTACAGCCTCGGCATCACTGCCGTCGATCCCATCGAGAACAACCTTCTATTCGAGCGCTTTCTGTCCGAAAAATACGAGCAATATCCCGACATCGACATCGACCTGCCGTCAGGCGACGACCGCGAAAAGGTTATCCAACACGTCTACCAAAAATACGGCCGCCGCTCGTCCGGCATGACAGCGAATGTCATCTGCTATCGCGGCAAGTCGGCTGTGCGAGAGGTCGGGAAGACGTTCGGGTTTGGCACCGAGGTTCTCGACCGTCTGTCGCGGCTCAATTCGTATTACGAGACCTACAAGGGCGACGAGCTCGAGCGTCGATTAAAAGAGGAGGGATTCGACGCGGCAGAGAATCACCGTCTCAAAAAATTTGCGGAGCTGTATCACCGCATTCTGGATTTCCCACGGCATCTCGGGCAGCATTCGGGCGGCATGGTCGTGTCCCTAAATCGTCTCGACAGCATCGTCCCGATCGAGCCCGCGTCGATGGACGACCGCACGATCATCCAATGGGACAAGGATGATTGCGACGCGCTCAAGATCGTCAAGATCGACTTGCTTGGCCTTGGAATGATGGCCGTGCTACGCGACTCGATCACGCTGATCAAGGAGCATCACAATCGCGAGCTCGATCTCTACCGCATTCCGCACGACGACGCTGCGGTTTACGACGCGCTGCAAAACGGAGACACGGTCGGGATGTTTCAGGTCGAGAGCCGCGCACAGATCGCGTTCTTGCCAAAATCAAAACCCGCTTGTTTTTATGACATCGTCGTCCAGGTCGCGATCATTCGCCCGGGCCCGATCGTCGGCAACATGCTTCACGCGTACATCAAACGCCGGCAGGGAATTGAGCTTGTCACCTACCCGCACGAATCGCTCAAGCCCATCCTCGAGCGAACGATGGGCGTGCCGCTGTTCCAGGAGCAGCTCCTCAAAATGGCGATGGATATTGCCGGCTTCTCAGGAGGCGAGGCCGAGGAACTGCGGCGGGCGATGGGCTTTAAACATCCCGACAAAAAGATGACGAGGATCGCCGACAATCTTCGCCGCGGAATGACGGAGCGCAACATCCCGCCCGAGGTTCAGGAGCAGATCGTCGACTACACAAAGGCGTTTGCAAATTACGGCTTTCCCGAGTCGCACGCGTATAGTTTCGCACTCCTCGCATACGCATCCGCGTACTACATCATTCACTACCGCGCGTGCTTTATGGCCGCGATGTTCAACAACTATCCGCTGGGATTTTACTCCGCCGCCACGCTCGTCAAAGACGCCCAGCGTCACGGCCTGCACTTTTTGCCTCTGGATATAAATCGATCGGACTATTTATTTACCGTTGAAGAAGCAGAAGTCAGAACCGGGAACAGCGGGGCCCCCGCCGGAGCATCTCCGAGCAGGGTGCTGGGTAGTGACCGGGTTCTCCAAAAGTGTGTGCGTGTAGGTCTGCGATTTGTGAAAGGTCTAAGAGAGGACGTCGCCAAAAAGATCGTTGAGGTGCGTGATGGCTACGCAGAGAACCACCCTGTCAGTCCTGATAAAAAACATCAGGACTGCCACCCCTCCTTCGTAAGGAGGGGAGCTTTTACGAGCATCGCCGACCTCATCGACCGCGTTCCCGAGATCAACAAGCGCGAGATCCGTGCGTTGAGTCTTGCGGGTGCATTGAATTTCGACAACACCGTTCACCGACGTCAGGCGCTTTGGGAATCTGAGCTCGCGATACAGCCGGAGGGAACGCTGTTTGAACGCGGAGCTGGGAACGGGGAACGCGGAACCGAAGGACTGCCAACTGCCAGCCGCCAACTGCCAACTGCTTTCCTTTCCCGCATGGAGGGCCTGCAGCTCGTTGAGGCCGATATTCGAAAGACCGGCATCTCGATCGGCAAGCATCCAATGGCTTTTATTCGTGAGGAGATGAAAAGACGCGGTGTGCTGACCGCTATGGAGGGACGTGAGTTGAATAAAAACGACATCGTCTCCGTTGCCGGTGCGGTGATCATTCGCCAGCGTCCGATGACAGCGAATAACGTTGTATTTCTAACGGTCGAGGACGAGACCGGCTTTGCGAATTTTGTCGTGCTGCCGGATATGTTTGAGCGTTATCGCGAGGCGATCACGCAGAATGATTTTTTGATAATTCGAGGGATCTTTGAGGAGCGTGGGATGCTGCGTGCACTGCACTTCACGCCAATAGAGGCGTCAGATGCAAAGGTCGAGTCGC
This sequence comes from Pyrinomonadaceae bacterium, assembly GCA_045807825.1. GTDB lineage: Bacteria > Acidobacteriota > Blastocatellia > Pyrinomonadales > Pyrinomonadaceae > OLB17. The sequence goes on from JBJMGO010000053.1 coordinate 6,607, forward strand.
ACGATTTTAGATGACGCTATTCATTCACCATCACCTCGACCGGATCGATGCCGGCCGCACGCCAAGCCGGGTACAGCGCTCCAAAAAGGCTCCCGCCGATCGCGATGATTACCGCCGTCAATATCCAGCCGCGGGAGAATGAGAACGTGAGGTCAAATCGCGCTGAGATGAGCGTCGATGCGATCCACGCGGTGGCAAAGCCCAGCACAATTCCAAGGACGCCGATCAGCAACGCCTCGCCCTCTATCGTGCCGATGATAAATCCGCTCGACGCGCCGAGCGATTTGAGAATGCCGATCTCCTTACGCCGCTCGGTGATCGTCGTGTACATGCACAGCAGCACAAAGATCGTGGACACCAACGCGCCCAATCCGACGAGCACTCGCAGAAACGTATTGAGTCCCGGAATTCGCTCCGTCGCGTCGATCACGATATCGCGTGTGAGATTGATGCGGTTGCCGGGCAGAGCTTCGTCGATCTTTGCTCCGACCTTCTCGGGATCTGCACCGTCCTTTAGCTTGATGAGAATGTAGGTACATTTGCCGGGCGTCTGAAGAGCGTCCTGCATCGCAGCTAGAGACATCTTCGTCCGTGCTCCCGACGGCGGCGAGTAGATTCCGACGATCTTGTACGGCTTGTTGCCAAAAAGCTGACTGGTGTCTCTGACGTGAAGGTTGTTGCTCTCGGCCTCACGCTGATCGACGATCACCTCATCGAGAGCCTGCGGAGCACGACCGGCGACAAGCGTCATGCCATTCATCTGTGCGAAAGGCTCCCAGTCGACACCCTCGACCTGCTTGATGCCCCAACTGCCTTTCGTGTCAGGCATCACGTAGCGAATGACGGGGACCGTCGATTCAACACCATCTATCTCGAGCAGCTTTTGCGCGTAGGCGACATTCACCGCCGTGTTCGAGCTGGTCGCGTCCATGCCTCCCGGACGTGTGAAAACTATCTCAGCCTTCCAATTCGCGGTGCGGCGCGCGATGTCCTCGGTCATTCCTTTCGCGAGCCCCGTAAAGAGGACTATCAGAATGACACCGATCGCGACTCCGATGGTGCTTATTAGCGTGCGGAATGGTCTAGCCCTGAGATTGCCGAAAACCAGCTCAAGCATCAGCTTTCCTCAGCGAGTATACGGTTGATTCCGGCCGTTCACGCCCATGATCTTGCGAGCGATGAGGCACATAATAACAACTAAGATCATCACAGACCATGCTCCGATGGCGGAATTGTATCCCCACTTTATCCTCCATCGGGTAGTGCCGAGGATGGTGCCAACAGCCAGCCCAAAGCCGGCGATCACCGCCAATGCGTTCAGCAGTTTGCCGCGCTCGATATAACGGCAGATCATGTTGGGCAGGACGCCGATAAAAGTCCAGATGAGCGAAGGGATCTGAGTAAAATCCTTCCGTAGCGTCTGCGTTTCGCTGCCGGCACCGACAAGCAATGCACCATTACGCATGGCGTACAGATTAAATAACACCGACACTACTGAGAAGAGCACCGAGATCGGAAATGTATTCTCACGACCGCTATTCTGCGACGCGGCAAACATGTCCGAGAAGTAGGTTTCTTGAGTGTAGTGCGTGAGGTATTCGACGGTGTGGCTAAACGCGGGCAGCAGAACTGAGACGATAAGATTTGCGACCCAGATCGGCTGCGCCTTGCGGAATGACTGTACGAGAGCACCCGCAACGCCAGTCGTAAGAAACCGGGAGATCGCCTCAAAGACCATCGCCGTCAGGATCACGATCCAGGCTTCGTGACGCACGGAGTACGTGACGAGGTATATGGACGCGCGAACGATCACCGCGAGAAGCACGGCTTTCCAGTTCCAGCGCGTGATGAGTTGCAGCGGATGCCTGACGACATTACGAACGACGTCCCCGACCGTAATTTCTAAGTCACGAACTTCTTCTATGTCATCGGCGTCGGCTATCGAGTGGTGGATCTCGTCCGGGCTCATAAGGGGCTGCAAACTCTCTTCCCGCTGCATACTGCTCAAGAATTGCGATGGGGGTACCGCAAAAATCAAAGAATGCATCATAGCATACGGACTCGACCTGAGTTTAATTGCGATATTTGCTCACAAGTTTCATCTAAAAAGCTGTCACAAACAGTTTTGCGACGGTGTATTGCTCGTAGAAAAGGGAAACAGATCCCTCCCGATCCATACACGGAGTGCATTTATGAGTTGGTTATATTCCATCTTCCTCGCGGGCCTTGCGTTCTCGTCGACCGGCAGCCCTGTCAGCTTGAACGCGGTTCATCCGGTTGAGAACTCTGCGGCTGTCCAGCCGAAAGCGGACGAGACCGAGCGTTTCGATCAGACCTATCCGATCACCCCAAATGGAAAGGTGAACTTGTCCAACGTAAATGGTGCGGTGATCGTCGAGGCATGGGACCGCAACGAGGTTCGCGTCGAGTATACAAAGACCGCTGACTCAAAGGAGCGCCTCAACGACGTAAATGTGCGTGTCGATGCTCGGGCAGATTCCATCAGCATCGAGACGGATTACAACAACTGGAAAAGGGACAACACCGACAACCACGGCTGGAAGTTCAGCGGCAAGCTCGAGGTTTCATTCAAGCTGAGCGTCCCGCGTGGCGCCATGCTCAATGAGATACAGACCGTCAATGGCTCCGTCGACCTCGCCGATTTTACAAATTACACAAAGGTCTCGGCCGTCAATGGCAATGTGAATGCCCGCAATATCCGCGGCACCGCAAAACTTTCCACCGTGAATGGTGAGGTCCAGGCGGATTTTGATCGACTCGAGACAGGCAGCCGCATCTCTCTTGACACCGTTAATGGACACGTAAATCTGGTGATCCCCTCCGATTCAAACGCGACGGTCAAAGCAGATTCGCTCAACGGCAATATCAGTAATGATTTCGGACTTCAGGTGCGCAAGGGCAAGTACGTAGGCCGCGACCTTTACGGCAGGCTTGGCTCCGGCGATGTGCAGATAAAACTCAGCAGCGTCAACGGACAGCTTGCGATCGGCCGCAAGAATGATGGTCGTCAGCTCAGCCCGGCTACGGATCTTCTCCCGGCAAAAGGCAAGGATGACGATTGGGACAATGATGCCGATATCGATGCCGGCGCGTTTCCAAAGATCAAGATAGACAAAGAAAAGATCAACAAGCAGATCCGTCAGTCGATGCAGCAGAGCCAGGCCGAGATGGCGAGGATCGGACCAGAGATCGCCAAGGCAGTCGCGGAATCGGCAGCGGTAGGCGTTGAGCTCGCAGCGAATCAGGCAGAGATCGAACGTAGTGTTCGGGCAGCGATGCGCTCGGTAAATGCCGTCTACCTTCCTGGCGTGCCGCGGGTGCAGACAAAAAGCGACACCTTTCCGGTGCGTGGCGTGCCGACCGTGACGATCGAGGGTGCCGAGTGTGCCGTAAAAGTCACAGGTTGGGACCGCTCGGAGGTGCAGTATCGTGTGGTGCAGTTTTCCAGCTCGCGCAGCGATACACCACTACAGGTGACCGACACACACACCGACACGTCAGTAACTATCAAGGTACAGGACCCTGATCTCGGGCGACGTGCGGCGTCGTATTTCGACACGCACGAGCGCACGCGTATTGAGGTAATGGTCCCCAAAAAGGCGAATCTTCACATAAAGGCCGGGGGTGAGATCCGGCTCGACGGTGTCTCAGGCGAACTCGATGTGGCGGGCGGCGACGGAAGCGTCAACGTCCGCGACTCGAACGGCAAGCTGCAGATCGGAACC
>JBJMGO010000054.1:0-2693 GCA_045807825.1 Pyrinomonadaceae bacterium
GGAGTTCTTGTTTGGATCGGAAAAGTCTCTTATTCGCTTCGACATGAGCGAATTTATGGAGAAGCACTCTGTCTCCAAATTCATCGGCTCGCCTCCGGGATACGTCGGGCACGAGGAGGGCGGCCAACTCACCGAGAAGCTCCGCCGCTCACCCTACGCCGTGGTTCTGTTCGACGAGATCGAAAAGGCTCATCCGGACCTTTTTAACATCCTCCTGCAGGTGTTCGAGGACGGCATCCTCACGGATGCTCAGGGTCAAGCGGTGGATTGCAAGCACGCGATCTTTATCATGACCTCGAATCTAGGTGCACGTATCATTCAAAAGCAGACCGCACTCGGTTTTCAGGGCTCATCAAACACGTCTCGCGCTCACGTTGAGGATGAAGTGATGTCCGAGGTGCGAAGGACCTTCCAGCCCGAGTTCATTAACCGCCTCGACGAGATCATCATTTTTGACGAACTCACGAACACGGATCTCGCACAAATCGTCGATCTGCAGATTGCACATCTGAATCAGGCGATCGCCAACCGCGATCTAACGATCGTGTTGTCAGAGGACGCACGTCAGTGGCTCATTGACAAGACCCTCGGCGAGCGCAAATACGGAGCGCGGCCGCTCAAGCGTGCTCTACAGCGCTATCTGGAGGACGAGCTTTCGGAAGCTCTCATCCAGGGCCTTATCGCCGACGAAAGCACCGTCGAGGTCTGCGCCGCGGGCGACAAGCTCGCCTTTCGCGAGATTCGGTCAGTAAAAGAAGAAAAAGAGCTTATCCAGAGCGCCTGATCCGCCACGGATCACTTGAGACGTCGCCGTAGCCAACTCGCCTCCGTCAGCGCCGCCGTATAAAGGGCTTTCCCTCCAAGTTTGAATGGAGCATTTCCGCTAAAAGCTGAAGCTATCGCATACAGATGCCGGGGCGAGACCGCCGATGAATTTACTACGGCGTACACCGGCTCCCAGCGCTCGGGCCGCAGCTTGGCTTTGAAGGAATCCAGCCCGTCAAAGTTATAGAATCTCTGCCCGTGTTTCCTCACCCACGCGAGCATCACCCGCAGCCAAAACGGCTGATTGGCGTCGTCCACGCCGGCACGCTTTGACAGCGGCGAGAGGCCGAGCGTCGCGTATCGGCAGCCGTCGCCCGAGATCGCACGCATCGCCGTGTCGATCATCAGTTCGACCGTGCCATTTGGAGCTCCGCCAACGTGTGGGAACTGCTCGAACAGCCATCCTCTCCTTTTGGCGATCGGTGATAGGACTAGAAATCCGACGATATCTCCGTAACATTCAGCGACAAACACACGCCGATGGTCGAGCCTGCCGAGCGTGTCGGGCTCGACCATAAAATGCAGTGGCGGCAGGCTCTTTGTCGCGAGCCAGCTCGCTAGGACCATCGCAAGATCATCGTTGTTCCTGGCCTGCGTTGACGGCCATTCTGCCACCGTCACCCCCTTATTGCGTGCTCGATTGAGCTGGGCGCGTATCGACTTTTGACCTTGGATCAGAGCGGACCATTCCTGCGGGTCCCATGCAGGCTGGGCACCGAGCAGGAACTTTGAATGGTCTGCCCTCGGCTGAAACATCGATTCGAGTCTGGCCTCGGCCGCAAAATAGCACACGCTCTCGCCGCACGAACTGGCGTCGCTCTCAAAATCGGCGACAACCGCCTCGAGCCGCTCGATCTCACAAACGGGTCCGCCAACTACAACGCGGACACGAGCCGCCGGCACGTACCCAACCACGGCTTCGCCATCGGCGGCAAACCAACGCCTGATGCCGGGGTTTACTATCTGAAACGACGTCGAATTCCACCCGTGCTCAAGCACCAGCTCACGGGCACGCGCCACATCGGGTCTATCAGGCGAGCTTTTGTGAAGAAAAGAACTTGGGAGAACGGCGTCCATCAGCCTGTGTTCACAACTGTCTTTAAGGCCATCTTTGCGAGCTTCCAGGTGCGGTCCCAGTCGATCTTGCCGTCCGGATCACGGCCCATTACCTTGTTCACGAAAAGCTTGCGAAAATCACGCCCCTCACGTTTCAACATGAATTCCTTCGCATACGGCTTTGCCGTCTCAAAAAAATTGAATTCCGGATCGGTGACTATCCCTATGCCTTCCAGCGTCATGAGCGCTCGCATTATGTAGGTGAAATTCGATGGCAGACGGAACGGATAGTCGTACATCACGTCGGCTAGGTCGTAGGTCAGCTCTTTGAAGTTTACGTCCTTGAGCTTTAGGTCGAAGTGAAATGAGAACATCCGCTCTACGACCGGACGGATCGTTTTGGGATCCGTCCCCGGCTTTAAAAAATCCAGCTCGATCAGGTCCTGCGCGATCCCGCCGGGATCCTTACCCACGACGTGAAAGAACGCATCGATCATCTTTGCCTGCAGTTCAGGCGTGATGCGCCCTACCATTCCAAAATCAAAGAACGCTAGCCTCCCGTCCGGCATGATCAGGAGATTGCCGGGATGCGGATCCGCATGAAAAAAGCCGTCCTCGAGTAGCTGCTTCAGGTAGGTTTTGATCAGAAGCCGGTTGACCTTTGCAGACGAGATATTTAGCCGCGACTGCTCCTCGAGATCCGTCACCTTTGTGCCATGGATGAACTCCATCGTCAGCACCTTCGCGGTCGTGAAGTCCCAGTAGATCGTTGGTACGTGGATATTGGACCAATTCTTAAAATTGTCGCGAAA
>JBJMGO010000055.1:0-4090 GCA_045807825.1 Pyrinomonadaceae bacterium
GAGACGGGGATCGACGACGATTTTGCGGCAAAGAGCATGTCGGGCAAAGGCGCAAGGATCTTGGGGCGAAATATGTTCGGTCCAATCCGTGGTCCATGGCCGGATGACAATTGGAAAGGCTGGTGGGGCGACGAGCCGCCGTATTCTGTGCCAACGTTCGTCCTGACGCACTACCCGCGCGAGCCGGTCGTGATGAAGGGCGGCACCACGTTCTATTTCGTCACCGGTGGTATTGAGTCCGCACTTGAGCAGGCCAAAGCTGCGGCCGGCGACAAGGACATCCGCATAGGCGGGGGTCCGTCGACAATCAGGCAGTACCTTCAGCGAGGTCTCGTCGATGAAATGCACGTTGCTCTTCGGCCTGTGCTCCTCGGGCAGGGAGAACCGCTGTTTAGCGGCCTCGATCTCCGTGAATTGGGCTATCGAGTGAGCAAGATGGTTCCCGGCGAGCGAGCCGTGCACATGTTCATCGAGCGAGCAACTTAGAACTTGCGTAGCTTATAGATTCCCGTCGCAAGTCTTTCCGCAAATCCCTCATCGACTAATTCATGGTTCGCACGCCCGGCCTCGCGTCGAGTGAGGCCGAAGGTGCGCGCCGTGTCGCCGAGCAGCGTCATCCCACACATTGTGAGATAGGCGCGGGCGAGCTCGCGAACAGCTTTGTCACGGGGCATTTTGAGCTTCAGTTCTTTTGGGAACCGTGCCTCAGAGAGCGTCCATATATATGTAAAACGAGGGACATAAACGACCTCTTGGGGTACGACCTTCATCGTGAGCTGGAGTTTGTCTAGAGCTTTGTTAAAGCGCGGCCTCGTCGTGATTGCTGCCTCCGCACGCAGCTCTGCAGAAGCCATCTCCCATTCCTGTCGCAGTACCTTTAGGATCTTGTTCGCGCTGCCGGAGAGGTCTCGTGCTTCGCGCGTCTTTGGTACGCCATAGATAGCATTGAAGGCTGGTATGAGACGTGGTGCGACGAACCAGGATTTGCCCTTGATCAGCTTTGCGTAATAGAGGCGACCGCGGGCGATCACCTCATCCTTCAGCACCCATGCGCGACTCGCCTCCTCGTCCTTTTGCACGTTCCGCGGGAGAAAAGCATCGCGTCGGCCGCATACTGCTGTAAAGACTGACGGAAGATTCGTCCTCGCATCTGTCAGACCAAGACAAAAGCCGAGTTCCTCTACCATCGCTTCGACCTGCTCCGCTGAATCGACGCGTAGAGCGTCCTCGCGACGCCACTTGCTGTCGCGGTATGCCTCGACCTCCTCCGACAGAGTTTTGATGGAATTAGCCACGGATCACACGGATAACCGCGGATAATAATACCGCAAACAGAAAAGAGGCGAGTCGCCTTTCGACGAACGCCTCTTTAGTTTGATCCGGTTCTTATTCGTTCAGATCCGTGGCCGATTACCTCGGATAGTTCTGATTTGGCGAGGTCGATTGCACGCTTATCGTCGAACCCGCCTGGAGATCGATGTCCTCTCTGCCGGTTGCCAGAACGGTACTTGCTCCGCCGGTAGCTCCGATGATCGCACCGATCGCAGCACCTTTTCCGCCTCCAGCGATCAGACCGATTAAGGCCCCGAGCCCACCGCCTGCGGCACCGCGCTTCGCGGTCTGGTTGGTCTGATTGTCACCCTGAACAGTGCCCTCATTGTCGACCTTAACGACCCTCCCGCTCGCATCCGTGACTGACATCACCTGCCCGGCGAAATCATACGTCTTGCCATCTGGAAGCGTGATCTTTTCAAAGTTGAAAGTGACGTTCGACTGGCCCGACACCTTACCCGATCTTTCGACGTTGGAGAGATAACCATCGATGACCGCACCGCGATATTCCGAGGGTGACTGTACGGTGAGTTTGAATCGGTCGCCGTTCTGAGAAACCTTTGTCGTGACGAGGCTTTCAAGCCTGCCCGAGAGCGTGACGCCATTTGGAACAACGAAATCGCCCGTACGTGTCGTCACCTGCGGAGCGCGGTTGTTGTAGCCGCCATTGTATCCGCGGTTCCCGCTGGGATTGTTATTGCCGGTGTTGCCGCGATTGTTGTTACCGCCGGTGTTGTTGTAACCACCGCCATTCGATCCGCCGTTGGAGATCGTGGTTGATTGGTCATTGTCCGAATAGCCGCGATTCGAATTCGGGTCGGCGCTCGTGGTGGTTGTGTTGGTTGAGGTGCTCCCAGAACCGCTGTTGCTTACTGGTACCGCACCGCCGCCGAGGTCGAGATGTGCCACCGAGTCACTCTTGTTGTACAGGCTCTCTGCAAAGACGGTCTGCTTCAGGTAATCGGTAGTGATGCGACGTGAAACCTTCATCGCGCGGCCGCCGGAGATCGATGTGAAGGTGATGTTGAAATCGGTCTCGCCACCTAGCGAAGAGACTGTCAGCGTATCGCCGCTCATCGTCGCACGGAGCTTTATCGTGCGGCCATTCGAATCCTGTGTCTTGTCGCGTCCGTCGGCGGTAAAGGTGACGGGATTGCCTTTCGTCGTGGCTAGTGTCACCTGCGTACCGCGGATCTCTATAGCGATCTGGTCGGGAGCCTCGAGCTTGTCACGAAGATCAGACTGTTGATCCTCGCTTATGTTTGCACTGCGAACGATGTCGTCGATATTCTCGCTCGCCTGTCGATCGATCTGATATGTTCCTGAGAGGCCTACGGAAACTGTCGCAGGACCGCCATTGTCCCTGACCGGCGGCATCCGCTGCGGCGCCGGGCGAGCGGCGGGTCGGGAATTGTCATCGTTGGAATAACCACCATTACTGTTGTAGCCACCGTTGCCGCTCGAATATGCCGGATTTGCGTTGCTCGAGGTGCCGTTCCAAGAGTTCACAACAACACCATACTCGCGAGCGATCCTATCCACCTGATCGTGTGCAGTCTGCCAGTCACGCTCCATTTGGCGGTTCGAAGCGATATCGCCCATAACGTCGTTTAGCCGCTGAGCGGACTCGACCACCTTTCGGGCGTCGTTGCGGTTGTCACGGTGTCGGTCGAGGTTGTTCTGCAGATCGCGGACTGCGGAACGCAGGTCGTTAACATCGTCCCTGAGGACATCGATCTGCCCCTGCGGGACTGAATTAGACCGCATCTGATTTTGGAAGCTTTGTTCGATATCGTCGAGCTTAGAGTTTAGACTGCGGACAGCGTCCTGGATGTTGCGGTTATTCTGCGCAAAAGCTCCGATGGTGAGCATCGCGACAAGCGAAATGGTGGTGATAAGCTTTTTCATGTGGCCATCCTTTGAGGTATGGATGTCGAGTATTTAGAGACAATTCTCCCCAACCCCGGCATAGGAAGCATATATCGTGCCATTGGTTGTTCACATGTCGCGCTTAGGACTTCCACTCTATGCTAGAATCGCTCTGCACCCCCACTAAATATCAGCGATGCCGCAACAGGAATATAAGGCCACAGTTGTACACGCAGGCGATGAGTTTTTTATCGGGAACCCGCCGAGCGGGCATGCTCATCTTATTGATGTAAAAGGAGATAGACATGCTGCACCGACGCCCGTGGAGATGCTCCTGGTGGCGGTCGCGGGCTGTACGGCGGCGGATGTCATGTCGATCCTGGCAAAAAAGCGGCAGAATGTCACCGAATATAGGGTCGAGGTCACAGGCACACGTGCGGAAGAGCATCCGAGGAAGTTCCTGACGTTCCACCTTCACCATATCGTGCACGGGAGAAACGTTTCGGAAGAGGCCGTCAGACATGCGATCGAGCTGTCGGATACTAAGTATTGCTCGGTCGCGGCGACCGTGCGTCCGACTGCCACGATCACGACAAGTTTCCAGATCATCGACGTTCCTGCGTTAGAGGCGCATCCGGCTGCGGCAGGTTAGCGAAGGTTATTGGTAAGTAACATGATGAGAGGGAAGATCATGAGAAGAGCGATCCTTATTAGCTTGTTAGGCCTGTGCGTCTTAGCTGCGGCTGCGGTAGCCCAGGATGTCGATCCGGCGGCCCGTGCGGCACGCTGGCGGGAGTTCAACAGGCACAATTTTGACAAATTCGACTTCACGTCTAGGCGACTAACTTCGGCGGCTCTAAAGACGCTGCACGAGGACGAGAACGCCGAC
>JBJMGO010000056.1:0-8738 GCA_045807825.1 Pyrinomonadaceae bacterium
AAAAGGAACGTGCATAACAGACCTTTATTATGCTGCAAGGCGTGTCGTTGTCGCGAGCAGCGAAGGCTTGTATCATTACACGGATTCCAATGAAGCAGATCCTGCAAAATACGCGTTCTGGCGAGATATTCGTTGAGGACGTTCCGGCGCCGATGCTGCAGCCTGGGCGGGTGCTCGTTCGCACGGTTGCATCTTTGATCTCCGCCGGCACTGAGCGAACCGCTGTTGAGGATGCTAAAAAGAGCCTCCTCACCAGGGCGAAAGAACGGCCAGATGCTGTCAAGAAGGTCATCGACAGGGTCAAAAGCGAGGGCATCGCTGCCGCGTATTCGGCGGTAAAGGCGAAGCTGGAATCCTCGGTCGCCCTCGGCTACAGCGCCTGCGGTGTGGTGACCGCGGCGGCGGCCGACGTCATGGATCTTAAGCCGGGCGACCGCGTCGCCTGCGCCGGGACAGGGTATGCGTCGCATGCGGAGGTTCTGTCCGTCCCACAAAATCTTTGCGTCCGTCTGCCTGAGAATGTCGGCTTTGATGAGGGCGCGTTCGGCACCCTCGGAGCGATCGCCTTGCAGGGCGTCCGGATCGCGGCTCCTACATTAGGGGAATCGGTTGTCGTCATAGGACTCGGCCTGCTCGGGCAAATGGCCGTACAGCTCTTGAAAGCGAATGGCTGCCGAGTCTTTGGCGTGGATGTGGACGAGTCGAAATTCGCGATCGCAGGGTTGAGCGGAGCAGAAAAGTGCGCGACGCCCGCTGATGCGGCTTCTATGATCGACGGCTGGTCGCGAGCCCGAGGAGCGGACGTTGTGCTCATCACGGCGGGCACCTCATCTCACGAGCCGATTGAGCTTGCGGGTGCGGTGTCGCGGCTTAAGGGACGGGTCGTAGTAGTCGGACTGGTCGGTATGAACGTGCCGCGCACGGATTATTTCAAAAAGGAACTGACTCTCACCGTCTCGAGGTCATACGGTCCCGGCCGCTATGACACCGAATACGAGGAGCGCGGACACGACTATCCTTTCCCCTACGTTCGCTGGACAGAGGGTCGAAATATAGAGGCCTTCCTCGATCTCATCGCCGGCAAATCGATTGATGTAAAGAAGCTGGTGACTCACCGGTTCCCAATCGACAAGGGGCGTGACGCTTACGCGATCGTCGCCGGCGAGAGACGGGAGCCTTATCTTGGCATCCTTCTGGAATACGATCATGCGCGCGATATATCTGAACCTCCGCGCCAGCACGCGGCTGCGAGACCTGGCGATCTGAAGATCGGATTGATAGGTGCCGGCGACTATGCCCGTGCGATGCTCCTGCCGCACTTCAAAAAGGAAGGGGCACAATTTGTTGCTGTCGCAACGGCAAGCGGCGTGACGGCAAGCAATGTTGCAAGGCAATTCGATTTTGCCCGCACAGCGTCATCGGCAGATGAGATCATTGCTGATCCCGGCATTGACACGGTGGTCATCGCGACGCGGCACGACACGCATGCAGCCTACGCTGCGGCCGCTCTGCGTGCGGGCAAGCACGTATTCGTCGAAAAGCCCCTCGCATTGAACGAGCAGGAGCTGAACGACGTAACTGCTGCTCAGCATGTGGGCCGCTCCCTGACTGTGGGATTCAATCGTCGCTTCTCGCCAGCAGCACGCGCAGCGAAGCAGTTTTTTGAAGGGATTGATGAGCCGCTCTCAATCGTCTACCGCGTCAACGCTGGCCGGGTCCCACGCGAGCACTGGATCCATGATCCCGTGCAAGGCGGCGGGCGGATAGTAGGCGAGGTGTGCCATTTCGTCGACCTGATGCAATTTCTGATCGGGTCCCTCCCGGCCCAAGCGTGTGCAATGGCTCTCAGCACCGCGAATGCCGCGGCAACAGCTGACGACTCTGCTGTAATGACTCTCAAGTTTGAGAACGGGTCAGTGGGGACGATCGCTTATCTAGCGGAGGGCGATAAGTCCTTGGCCAAAGAGAAAGTCGAGATCTTTGGCTCAGGGAGATCTTTTGTCATCGACGATTTCCGCGAAACGCGTGCTTACGTCGGCGGCAAAGAAACGATCAAAAAACTTGGACGGCAGGACAAAGGGCAGCGGGATGAGATCGCCGCGTTTTGTCGACTGGTACGAAATGGGGGCGAACCTCTCATCTCACTGGCAGACGTCGCTGCAACCACTCGAGCCACATTTCGGATCGTTCAATCTTTGCGCACCGGACAAGCTCTGCCGTTAAGCGGATCAGCGGTCTAGGAACTCCTGCATCCAGAGCTCAAGCGTCAGCAGAAAGAAAACATGAAGGTTATAGTCTTCGCGACCGCTCAAGTTGGCAATGATGACCCGACGCACCTCGGCGGGATCAAAAAGGCCCCGCTTTGTAACGCGCTCTGTTGACAGGAGTTCGTCAACCATGGGCCGCAGCTCGCCACGCAGCCACGATCTTATCGGCGCCCCAAAGCCCGCCTTCTTTCGCCAAACAATATCCTTTGGCAAGAGTCGCTCAGCGGCTTTTTTAAGGATGTACTTGCGTTTTAACCCCTTGAGCTTTAGCGATGATGGGAGTCGACAAGTTATGTCGAGCATTTCCTTATTTAAGAAGGGAACCCGCACCTCGAGGTTTGCGGCCATTGATGTGCGGTCTGTCGTATCTAGATTCAATGCGGGCATGAAGGTCTTGAAGTCGACATACAACAGCCGGTTCAGCGGCGAGAATTCACGTGATCGGTCAAAGAATTTTCGATGATCAGAATACGCGTCGAGAGAAGAGGCTTGCGACCGTATAGAATCTGAGTAGAGACGATGCTTCGTCTCGTCCGAGAAGTAAGTGCCAAATCCTAGATACCGCTCTTCGAAATCTGATCCCGCGCTACGCGCAAACTTCTTAGCATTGCGCATCGGAGCAGTGAAGCGCCCTTTTTTGCCACCGGGTAAAGCTGACTCCACGGCTCGCATAAGAGGGCGGCGTATTGAGGTCGGGAGTGTGTCGGTCAGTCCGGCGAGCTTCATCGCGGCATGCCGCGGGTATCCTGCGAAAACCTCATCTCCGCCCATGCCGGAAAGCATTACCGTCTCCGTGCCTCGCGACTCCTTTGAGATCAGATATGATGGTATCGCCATGTCGATGATCGGAGCCTCCTGATGACGAACTAGTAGCGGAAGCAGGTCGTAGACATTCGGCGTGAGCAGTGTTTCGTGGTAATTGATGTCCAGGAGTTTTGCGACTCGCCGCGACCACTCGACGTCGTCCGGGATGATGTCATAGGCGAGATCCTCGGCGGAGATCCCGGTAGTGTACGCAGATACTTTCCCGGACATGTGCCGCTTCATCATCGCGACCATAGACGAAGAATCAACACCGCCTGACAGAAATGCCCCAATGGGCACGTCCGCGACCATCTCAAGCTCTGTGACGCGACCCAGCACCTCAATGACTCGATTCGTCCACTCGGCCTCACTGGCTCCCGTCTCTTCGAGGGACAGATCGAGGTCCCACCATTCGTGACTCGTGAAATTGCCAGCTTTCCATAGGCCATAGTGTCCTGGTAACAGCTGGGAAATACCGCGAAACATGGTCCGCGGCGGCACGGGCCATAGGAAGGTAAGCGCCTGGTGAAGCGACTCCAGATCGAGTTCCGGCGCTATCATGCCGCTCGCGAGGATCGCCTTAATTTCGGAAGCGAAGGCAAAGCCCTCGCGGGTCTCGCAATAGAACAAGGGCTTAATACCGGCGCGATCGCGGACGAGCGTCAGCTCCTTCTGCTGATCGTCCCACACCGCGAAGGCAAACATCCCATTGAGCTTGTCCAAACCGGCGACGCCCCACCTGCGGAAGGCCTTGAGCAGCACCTCGGTATCCGTACCGGTGCGAAAGGTCTCACCCTTCGACTGAAGCTCTTGTTTGAGCTCGCGGTAGTTGTAGATCTCTCCGTTGAGAACGAGAGCGTGGCGGCCATCCTCTGTCAGCATCGGTTGATGCCCGGCGGGAGATGTATCGATGATCGCTAGGCGGCGGTGACCGAGACAGGCATGCAGCTCGTTGAAAGTGCCGCTCAGGTAAATACCTTCGTCATCTCGTCCGCGGTGCTCTATGGCTGCTAGACAGGCGGGCATCTTCGGTGCCGGATCGGATGAAATGATTCCTGCGATGCCACACATTACTTTCGCGGCCTCATGGTAACCCATAGATGCCAGCCGAGGAGACGCGCGAGCGGCAGCCGATCAACCGGCAGCGGCGGAGCGTGCATGAATTCCCTGTGCATCTTAACGATCTCAAAGTCCTCGAAGTCCGCCTCGACCCCGCGTCTACCGTAGACCTTTGAATATGGATTAAATGGCCCGTCGGTGCTCACGTGAATAAAGTTTCTCATCGAGAGGTAGCGTGAGAGGCCACTCGCATGTGCATTCTTCAGATGTTCATCATAGATCCCGCCCGGCTTCATCCCGGTGAGATAAAGGGTCGCAAGGCCGACTCTTCGTACCATCGAGATCGCAAGCAAATAATTGAGCGACCACTTTGCGTAGAGCATTGCGATCAGGGTGCCGTTCGGTTTCAGCACACGCGCGATCTCGGCTTGAGCTTTCTTTATCTCCGGAATGTGATGCAGCACACCATGGCTGTAGACGATGTCGAAACTATCTGCCTTGAATGGCAGATCGAGAGAGCTCGCCTGCTCGATCCGCTCGTGATCAAGGTCTTTCAATGCGAATCGCATCTTTACGCGCTTCACCGATTCATCTGTTAGGTCTATGCCCGAGTAGATCCCACCGCGTTCGACGATCTGCTCTGCGTCCGCACCCTGGCCAAGGCCTATTTCAAGCACTCGTTTGCCGCGCCAATCGATGCGGTCGAGATTTTTTAGAATGTGTGGTTCTTTTGTGTAGCGATACTCGTCGTAGCGAGCAAAGAAGCTCGCATACTCCGCTCGCGACTCATCGCTCAGGTCCCCAACGAGATCCGCTCCGCATGGATGTCGCTGCCAAAAATCCTTGATGTTGTTTTGCGTCGTCAGTGCGCTTGCGCCTCCATCAGCCGCGCAAGTGCATACCCCATCCATGCTTGCCCCCACCGCATGAATGGAGTCTGATCCACTGTCGCTCGTCCAACGCGATAGTAAAAGAAGCCGTCGCTGTCCCGCATATGACGGATCGTCCACGCCGCAACCTTTTCTGCAAGCTCGATCTCACCCAGCTCGGCGAGTGCAGCGATACCAACTGCGGCCGAGTGGATGTCGATGGGGTAGGTCTCGTGATCGTAATACCTTGGCGTACCATTATCGAGGAAAAAGTGCCCGAGCCAGTAGCTCATACCTTTAGCGAAAGCTACCTCTATTTCGTCCGTAGTCCCCAAAACATCCGCTATTCGTCTGATCGACTGCAGCACATACGCTGTGTGAAAATTGTCCACCCATTTCTGCGAGTGGCCGCCGCCATAGGGCCACGCACCATCCTCCCGCTGTCGATGAATGGCGAGGTGCACGGTTTTGCGTGCAAGGTCATGATGCTCCGCTTTCGCCGATCGCATCAGGCATTCGCCCGCAAGGAGGCTAGCGTTAAAGATGACGCTCTCGTCAACAGGGGTGTAGCTAAAGCAGATCTCATAGTCCTTTTCGATCGGGCGTTTGAGCCGTGTCGCCGCAAAATTCGCGATCTGCTGTACGGCATCGCTGAAACGCTCCTCGCCTAACGCTGCTAAACCTTCGGCAAACGCCTGAGAGGCGAAGGCGGTCGGGACGATCGTGGGAGTGCCTCGCGGAGCAAAGAAAACTCGCGATTGCCAGTCAAAGTTGTATCCGAAGCTTCGCGTGTCGCCCGCATAAGCTCCGAGCTCCAGAAGCTGATCAAGCAGCCGTCGCGCATTCTCGGCATGAGAAGACCGGGCGGTGGCCCGATAACGCGAGAGCTCGGCGAGCGAAAAGAGAGCAATGGCCTTCGGATTCACGCCGGGTCGGACGCCCAAAAGCGGCCGTAAATTCACCGGCGACCGCTTTACTAGCTGTGTGAGTGCGAGCCGTGCCAGGCGATGGTTCCGCAAGGGTTTCTTCAGAAAGATACGACTATTCAGCGCGTCAAATGGGTCATATCCGGCAAAGCCGCGCGCCGCTGACCAGGCGAAGAGTCGGTCGTAAATTCGCTCAAGTTCTGCGGGCATTTAGCGTCAGGTAACGAGGTTACCACACGCTCCCGTTTTTGCCCTTTGGCGCCAAAAGAGGCGATAATAACGGTGTTTAGATGAAATTTCTATCCGACATCCGTCTTCTCCTTATCGCGCTTTGGCTCGGCGGTGCGGTATTTTTCATTGCCGTTGCTCAAGCTGCATTTTCGGTACTCGCGGACAAGGAACTCGCGGGCTCGGTCGTCGGGAGGAGTTTGTCCATCGTCGATTATTCGGGAATGGTCGTTGCCGCCATTCTGATCGTGACCTCCATCCTTGGCTCCGCAAGGGTCAACAGATTGTGGCTATGGGTAGAGCGTTTTTTGCTGCTCGTGATGGGAGCGGCATGTGCGGCCGAGGAATTTGTGATCGGTTTTTGGATGTCATCCATACGCTCGCAGATCGGCGGAGCGATCGACAATGCCGCGGCTGACGATCCGCTTAGAATACGCTTTGACCAACTTCACCAGTACTCGGAATGGATACTTCTCGCGGGCATGATCGCCGCTCTCATTACTTTTTTCATCATCTCGAACCGTGTCTACGCCGCCATTAAAGCAGAGACAAAGAGCGACATTTACGATTTTTCAAAAGAGTTTAAGACATAGCGCATGTACCAGATACTTGAGAAGATCGATGATTTTAAGACGCGATTCGGCGGCTGGCGCGGCGACGAGACGCTTGTTCGCTACCCTTGGGTGCAGAATACGCACACGCCGTTTACGCCTTTTCGGCGTGCATGGCCGCTGCTTAATCTCGGGCTCGTCTCCTCCGCAGGAGCTTACATTGATGGCATGGAGCCGTTTGATCTTGAGACACGCGACGGCGATCTAGAATTTCGCGAGATACCCGTTGAGGTCGATGCTGCCGATCTGCGTTACGCAGCTAAAGGCTTTGATCCCGCAGGCGTTCAACAGGACCGCAATTGTCAGATCCCGATCGACCGTTTGATCGAATATCGCTCCTCAGCCGTGATTGGGGACCTGAACAGCTGTTGGTGGTCGCTCAGTCCGTGGATACCCAATGCAGCAAGGGTAGCGGAGGAGTTGGCACCACGCATCGCAGAGCGGATGAGGCACTATGATGTTCAGGCTGTCTTCTTAATTCCCGCCTCGCGGCTGTGCCATCAGACACTCGGCATCCTGGCCCGCTGCATAGAGGAGGCCGGCATCCCGACGTTAATGCTTTCGGTCGCACCGGAGATCAATGACCGTGTCCGCCCGCCTCGTTCGGCATACTACGACGGGGAGTTGGGCGCCGTCGCAGGCAAGCCAAACTTCCCCCAATACCAGATGCGTATCCTTGACGAATCTATCCGCTGGGCCGAGACATTCGACCAGCCAGGTTCAAAAAAGCTTGTTGTGGATCTTGAGTCGCAGGTGGAAGCCGCCCGCGGAGAAAGATAGGACTTTTCCGCGCAATAGATAAGAAAACAAAACACTTTGGTGTCTTTCATGTTTCTCGTTGTACCTAACTGTTTTGCCAGTGGCGTATTGCGTCATTAGGCCAGAGCAGTTGGATAATATTGAGCGTGAGGCTGTCGTGGATGGTCAGTATCAATAGGATCTCGGTCACTAAAAACACGGCAGCGGACCGCCAAAACCTGAGCCACCTCGCAATCAAAAACCCCGCGCCGCAGCAGACGATGTCTGACATTGAGTTCACGATCGAGTCGCCAAAATAGTTAAATGAGATCGTCAGTTCACGGTAGCGGTTGATGACATAAGCGGTGTTCTCGACGGTCTCCCAGCAGCCCTCCACGCCGATGGCGATGAACAGTCTCCACGAGAGCGGCACGCGAGGGAATAGCAGTCCGATCAGGAAGAACTCCGTCATTCCATGCAGCACGTGCGTAAACGAGTACGCGTCGATGATGTGCTGCGAGTTGTGCTGCGACAGCACTGTCCAGGACCAAGGTGACCAGTCGCCGGCAGGACACCACCAGACGCGCCCTTGGGAATACTCGATGAGTGCGACCGTAAAGAGAACGAAGGCGCAGGTGTAAAGCGGCGTTCGCCAGCTCGAGTAATATTCGTTATTGGTGTCGGACATCGTCTCTCGAGATGAAGTCCGAAGGCTTGATGTTCAGCGTAGGATTAAGTCGCTGGTTGAGGGTGTCAGCGATTACGCCCGCCCGTAACTTCGCGAGATCTGCTCGTGGCCCCTCAAACATCTCGTCAACGGTAGATCGAAATATCTCGACCCATCGTTCAAAATGCTCTGGCCGCAATACAGACTTTCCATGAAGTACTTTGTGTACGATAAGCGGATTGCCGAAATAAACAGGTCTCGAGAACAGGAGCTTTTCCCAAAAATCGCCGATCACAGGCAGATGAGTTTCAAGATCAAGTTCCCTGAAATGATGTGCTATCACCGGATCGCGCATCGCGGTCTGGTAAAAGTGCTCGAGGAGGCGGTCAACGTCCTGTCTTTTTTCGATATCTTGCTGGTTCACTCTGTTGAGATGTTTCCTTCGCCGTTCAAGGCCGCGCTCAAGGTGTGCCAGCTAAGTGAAGCACATTTTACACGTGCCGGAAACTCTAGTACACCGGCAAAGATCTTGAGGCGCCCGAGGTGCGTTTCCTCATTTTCAGGGTCGA
>JBJMGO010000057.1:0-4743 GCA_045807825.1 Pyrinomonadaceae bacterium
TCACAGCGTCACGCTCATCAAGATCGACAAAGCGGAGCATCAGGTGGTCTCAGGGACGAACTACCGCATTTGCATGGACGTTCGTGTCGGAAAGCACGGGCCCGTGCACACTGTAACCGCGGTGGTTTATGAGCCCATCCGGAAATCTATGCGGCTGACGAACTGGGAGGAAGGCGGTTGTAAGGAGCTGTAACTCCAAAAAGATCTGAGAGATCGTCAAGACCAGACGCCGTAAGAGCACCGCGGCGGATGGTCTTTTTTATTACTCGCAGGCCGGCAAATCCGGGCAGCTGCTCGATTCGCTGCGAGACTGTCTTGTCAAAGCAAGCCATTCCTTCTGTATCGGCAAACAGCTTATTGATCGTGTAGTGCGTTCTCCGCTTTGGGATCGAGCCCTGTCCGACAGGCGTCCAAAAATGATCTACGACGAATCGCGCTATCCGTCGTGCCAGCTCGTTTTGCCTCAGCTCGAGCCTTGCGACATTTAGGTAAAAGGTCGTGTGGGCAGATTCCTCGCGAATGATCCCCTCGAGCAGCCGCGTCAGGACGGGATGCTTCGCGAGCCTGATCAAGCGTCTGTAACCCTGCGTGGTCGACATCTCGTGCACCGCTCCGAATGTCATATGCGTCGCTGTGAATTTTCGTCCGATGAGGTTCGTCAGCGATGTGATCAGGTACGTGTTCGCGCGATATGTGCGGCTAACCGCGCGGCGGACCTGCTCCTGCCACTTCCGGTCGGTCTCATAGCCCGCGGCATTCAAAAAGCGGTCCAGCAGCTCGCCGTGCGTCGTCTCCTCGACACCCCAACGCTCCATAAATTTGCTGATGTGCGGGTCCTTGCCCGTCGGCGTGCGGCGCAGCTCCGAGTAGTACATTGCGGTAAGCGACTCGACGTCGCGCATGTAAAAGAGCACCGGCACGAGCGTCGGATCGAGCGGGTGCTCGCGCACCTCATTCCACGCTATCGAGTCAATGAATTCCGGCGTCAGCGTCCTTTCCTGACGCTCATACCAGTCGAGTACTTCCTTTTTGGATTCGAAGGGCATCGAACCTGCTTGTCTCCTATGTCACAACTTCAATTCGCCAAAGGCTGCACCAACGGATGCAACTATCGGCCGAGTTCACGGGTAATATATGTCTGTACTATGAAAAGACTCTTGACCGTTATCATCTTCGTTTTTGCCGCTGTGTCAACCCTAATGTCGCAGGACCTCAGGATGCCGGGCGAGAAACACCTCGCGAATATTAAACAACTCAGCTTTGGCGGCGAGAACGCTGAGGCATATTTTTCGTTCGACGGAAAGCAGCTGATCTTCCAATCCAAGCGTGACGCTCATCCCTGCGACCGCATCTACCGAATGAATATAGATGGCACCGACGTCCGCCAGGTGTCGAATGGCGAGGGGCGAACGACGTGCTCGTACTTTTTCAAAGACGGCAAGCGCGTGCTCTACGCATCTACCATGGGAGGGTCACGCGACTGCCCGCCGCCGGCTGATTACTCGCACGGCTACGTCTGGCCCGTTTACCCGAATTACGACATCTACACGGCAAACCTCGACGGCAGCGACATTCGCAACCTCACAAATTCGCCTGGTTACGATGCCGAGGCGACTATCTCGCCGAATGGCAAAAAGATCGTCTTCACATCCGAGCGTGACGGCGATCTCGAGCTGTACTCGATGGACACGGACGGGACGCACATAAAACGGCTCACAAATGAGCCCGGCTATGACGGCGGTGCCTTTTTCTCACCCGACAACAAATCGATCGTCTATCGTGGCTCGCACCCGACCGACCCCAAGCTGGTCGCCCGCGACAAGGAGTTTCTAAAACAGCACCTGATCGTGCCGATCATCTTCGAATTGTGGGTGATGAAGGCCGACGGCAGCAGCAAACGGCAGGTCACGCACCTCAATGCCGCCTCATTCGCCCCCTTTTTTATGCCAGACGGCAAACGGATCATCTTTTGCACTGACGTCTTTGACGCCGACCGCGACAAGCCGCACCACCAGCCCAATTTCGACCTCGCGATCGTCAACAACGACGGCACGGGGCTTGAGCGTGTGACATTCAATGACACATTCGACGGTTTTCCCATGTTCTCACCAGACGGCAAAAAGCTCGTTTTTGCATCTAACCGTCACAACGCCCAGCCGGGCGATACCAATGTGTTTATCGCGGATTGGGTGAATTAGCCGTCTGTTGCACAAATAAAACGCTTGAAAATGTCTGAAACGCATGTTACAACTTATCCCACGCTCGTTTTTTCGAGCGGATAAAGATATGAAACGCCAGCGCTACGCATTACTACTTCTCGGCTCACTCGCCCTTGGCCTTTACGCCCAAAAGGCTGATGTCACAGAGGCGAATCTTCGCCGCCACATCGAGTATCTCGCCTCCGATAAGCTCGAGGGCCGCCGAACGGGCGAGGCCGGTGCGACGCTGGCGGCGGATTACGTTGCGGGCGAATTCACCAAGCTCAAGCTGCAACCGGCCGCAACCGGCAAGAACGGCAAGCCGGGCTACATGCAGCCATACCCCTATATCACCGGCGTTGAGCAGGCAAAAACGGGCAACAAGTTTACACTCACCCTCACCGGCACGAGCGGCGCGACCGCCGAGGTTTCGCCCGTCGGATGCTCGCCTAACGGCTCCGTCACCGATGCTCCGGTTTCGTTTGCCGGCTACGGCATCGTCGCTAAAGAAGCGAATTTCGACGACTACTCATGGCACGGCCGCTCGATCGAGTACAAGGGCGATGTAATTGTCGTGTTCGACGGCACCCCAGATAATGACAACCCGCACAGCCCGTATGGGCGATTCGATCTGCGGACAAAGGCCCTCATCGCAAAGGAACATGGCGCGGTCGGAATGCTCGTGATTTCACGCGAAGACATTCTCCAGCATGATCGGCTCTCACGAATGGAGTACGACCAATCGCTCGGCGAGGCCGCGGTCCCGACACTCGTGATCTCCCGGGCCACGGGGGCCGAGATCCTCGGCGTTAAAGAAAGCTCTCTCAAAGAGATCGAGACTCTCGCCGCTGACAAAAAGGATGGCGACAACAATAACGTCGGCTTTCGGGACGAGCAGCCGCATGTGACCTTCGGCGTCAACCTTATTAAAAAGTCCGTCGACGCTTACAACGTCATAGGAGAGCTACCCGGCACCGATCCGCAGCTCAAGAACGAAGCCATCGTCATCGGTGCCCACTACGACCACCTTGGCCACGGCGGCGAAGGCAGCCTCGCGGCAAACTCCACCGAGATCCACCACGGCGCCGACGACAACGCCTCAGGCACCGCCGCGATCATCGAATTAGCCCGTCAATTCGCGGCAAAGCACGACAATAAGCGTACCCTCATCTTCATCGCGTTCTCCGGTGAAGAAGAGGGCCTCTTCGGCTCCAACTGGTACGTCAATCATCCCGTCTTCCCGCTCGACAAGACCATCGCGATGATCAATCTCGATATGGTCGGCAGACTGAACGAAAACAAGCTCACGATCGGCGGGATCGGGACCGCGACTGAGTTTAAGTCGCTAGTCACCAGTTTCAATGGAGGCTCGACCCCATTAACGACGACCGGTGGGGTGACCCACGGATCCAGTTTGCAGTGGATTCGTTTCGTCTTACAGCTAAGCGAAGACGGTTTCGGACCATCCGATCACTCATCTTTTTACGCCAAAAAGATTCCAGTGCTGTTCTTCTTCACGGGGACGCACAACGACTATCACAAGCCGTCGGACACGGCGGACAAGATCAACTACACAGGTGAGCACCAGATAGTCGATTACATTCAGTCGATCATCAAAGCTGTCGATCAAAACCCGCAGCGGCCAACATACACCGTCGCAAAAACGGCGATGCAGGGCGGTAGATCAGGATTCAACATCTCACTCGGCACAATACCCAATTACGCTGATTCCGACACTGGACTGCTGCTAGACGGCGTTCGAGACGGCTCACCAGCAGCAAAGGCGGGCGTCAAGGCAGGCGACCGCGTCATCAAACTCGCGGGGCACGAAGTCCGCAACGTGATGGATTACACCTACGTGCTTGGCGAGATGAAGGCTGACGTCGAATACGAAATGGTCGTCGTCCGCGGCACCGAGACGCTGACACTAAAGATCACTCCCGTCAGAAGACAATGACGCTTCCGTTTTCAAAATTTCACGGCTTTGGCAATGACTACATTGTCTTTGAGCGCTCGGCTGTCAAAGGGGCCGCAACCCTGCCGGAGCTAGCCATTGCCATGTGCCACAGGCATACCGGCGTCGGCGCCGACGGACTCGCTGTACTTGAACGGCTGGATGGAACTCTCGCGGACTACTCCTGCGATATCGTCAATCCGGACGGCACCTTCGCGAGCTTCTCTGGCAACGGCACCCGCTGCGCCGTTGCGCATCTGTATCACCAGAACGCCTGGCCTGACGAGACCCTTCGCCTGAGGACCCGCAGCGGCGTCAAGAGCTATCGGATGCTAAACCGTAACGGCAACGATTTCCTCTTCGAGGCGGAGATCGGCGAGCCAAAATTCCCTAGCAAAGATATTCCCGTCGCGCTTAGCACCCCGCGCGAGGCGGTCGTCAACGAGCCCATCGCTTTGGCGGGAGGTCAGTACACTTTCTCGGCGGTGAATGTCGGCAATCCGGTAGCGGCGGTTTTTATGGACAGCTTCGACATCGACTGGCGGCAGATCGGTAGAGAGATGGAGCGCCACAAGATGTTCCCCGAGCGAA
>JBJMGO010000058.1:0-11946 GCA_045807825.1 Pyrinomonadaceae bacterium
CGATCTCGCGACCTCTGTCTTGCCAACGCCAGTCGGACCAAGAAAGAGGAAGCTGCCGACGGGACGGCCGCGGTCCTTTAGGCCTGCTCGTGAGCGACGGATCGCACGAGCGAGGGCCGAGATAGCCGGACGCTGAGAGACGATCCTCTCGTGAAGGGCTTTCTCGATGCCGAGCAGCTTCTCAGCCTCTTTTTGCTTAACGCTTGCGACTGGCACACCGGTCCAGCGGGCGATCACGTCATCCACGTCGTCCTTTGTGACCTCGACAGCGAAAAACGAGTCTTCCAGAGCGCGGAGCTCATAGGAAATGAGCTGGTCCTCGTTGGCGGACGCGCGTTTCCAGCTTTCGACCGTTTCTTTCCATGACGGCTCGCCTTGCAGCTCTTCCGCGTGCCGCAGCTTGGCACGGGCACCGGCCTCGTCCAGGACGTCAATGGCTTTGTCGGGGAGAAAGCGATCGGCGATATAGCGGTTTGACTGCGTAACCGCTGCAGCAAGGGCTTCTTTTGTGTAGCGGAGCTGATGAAAAGCCTCATAACGCTCGACGATGCCCTCGATGATCTGAATGGCCTCGGCCTCAGTGGGAGGCTCTACGCGGGCTGATTGGAAGCGGCGTTCTAATGCACGATCCTTTTCAATGGTCTTTCTAAATTCGGTAGGCGTCGTCGCGCCGATGCACTGTATCTCGCCGCGTGACAGCGCGGGCTTGAGGATATTGGCCGCATCGAGCGTGCCCTCGGCGGAGCCGGCACCCACGAGCGTGTGCAGCTCGTCGATAAAGACGATGCTGTCATTAGCCTCGCGGAGCTCGGCCATGATCTTTTTCAGCCGCTCCTCAAACTGCCCACGGTATTTTGTGCCCGCGACGATCAACGACAGGTCGAGCGAGAGAATGCGTTTGTTCTCGAGGAAGGGCGGCACATTATGATCGACGATCCGCTGCGCGAGCCCCTCGACGATCGCCGTCTTGCCGACGCCGGATTCACCGATGAGGACCGGATTGTTCTTTGTGCGGCGGCAGAGGATCTCAATGATCCGCTGCATCTCTTTCTCGCGGCCCACGAGCGGGTCAAGACGGCCCTCGGCAGCGTCTGCCGTCAGGTCGCGGGTGAATTCAGCCAGGCTTGGCGTCTTCGTATTGTCTGCGCCTCTGGTAGCAACGCCCGGAATGCCCGCGGCCCGCGTCATTTCATCGCGAATGTCGTTTAGTCTCAGGCCGTAGCCAAAGAGGATCTCCGCGGCTATAGATTTCTCCTCCCTGACGATGCCGAGCAGCAGATGCTCAGGACCAATGTGCCGGTTGCGCAGTTGACGGCTCTCGTCCGCCGCATAAAAGAGGACCTGTTTCGTTGCGCTTGAGAGGTGAAGCTCGCTCGATTGAGGAATGCGGTCGCGAAGGGTGATCCTTTCCTGCACGTCTCGTCGAATGGTGTCTACGGTGATCGGTGTGCGGAACGGGAAGAAGCGGGCCGAGAGGGTTTTGTCCTCACGCATTAGGCCGAGGAGTATGTGCTCAGGGGCTATTACAGGCGAGCCATACTGGAGAGCCTCGTAGCGAGCGAAGAAAATGACACGACGGGACCTCTCCGTATAACGTTCGAACATAGGAAACAGTTCACGAAAGCCTTCAGTTACCTTGAGTATAACCAAACCGCTGCGTGCGACGCCAAAATTTCAGCCGGAAAGAACATCAAGATAAAGGCGCAAAGGAGCAGCGAATCCACGGAATTCGAGAGTAACGTCATTAATTCGTTTTATTTAGCTCGCAACTTCCGTTGCCGGGTGCATCTCGAGCGGCTCCGCCTCGACGATCTCTCTGACCAGGGCATGATCGCGGTTGGAGATGCCGTCAAGGAACTCTCCGGCAGGGGCCAGCTCGACGCGTGACGTGATGACGCGTGCGATGCGTTTTGGAAGGAATTTTGGTGCGATGCTCGCAACAGAATTCGCGAGAGCGACGATATCACCGCCGCCGGGCCAGTGGGCACGAATTATGGATTCGTCAGTGCGGTTGATCAGGCGAAGGACGACGAGGGCGACCACGTACAGGTCGTCCACCTGCCCGATGAAAGGGAACATGTCCGGGATCAGGTCGAGTGGCGAGATCACGTAGATGACGGCACCGATGAGCAGGGCCTTTTCGGCAGTCGGGACGCGGCTGTCCTTTACGAGACGGGCGAGCAGCACAACCATGTTTGGCAGGAACATGAGAAAGCCCTTGAGACGGGGTTTTAGCGCCGACTTTTCCCTTCGTTTTAGCTGCCTGTCGTCTCTTGCCATTTGGTTAGAGTGTATTTAATCCGCAGGCTGGCCGCAAGAGTTACCATTAATGCGATTCAGGGCGCCGCTGTGGTAAATTCGAGGGCAATGATCCTCCAGCGTATTCGCCAGCGTGCGGCGGCCGACCTCCAGCATATAATTTTGCCCGAGGGCGATGACCCGCGAACCATCGAGGCGGCCGCGATCTGCGCACGCGATCGTGTGGCGAAGATCACGGTGCTTGGAAATGAAGAGAAGCTTCGTGAGATCGCCTCGAAAGCAGGTGCGAATCTCAACGGCGTCGACATCTTAGACAATCGAAAAGCCGCGGATTTTGGCCGGCTCGCCACGCTTTACTACGATCTTCGACGTGCAAAAGGCACCACCCTCGAGGAGGCGGAGCAGACGGTCAAAGACGCCCTTTATTACGGAAATCTGTTAGTCCGTGAGGGCAAGGCCGACGGCTCTGTCGCGGGTGCGACGAATACGACAGCACACACGGTTGCGGCGGCGCTGCGATGTATTGGAGTGCGGCAGGGGTTTAGGACTGTGTCGAGCTTTTTTCTGATGGTCGTGCCGGACAACAGCTTCGGCGCGAAAGGAGCGATGATATATGCCGATTGTGGTGTCGTGATCGACCCTGACGTTAACGGTCTTGCGGAGATCGCGATGGCATCGGCAGAATCGTGCCGAGCACTGCTCCAGGTCGAGCCGAGAGTCGCGATGCTGTCATTCTCCACCAAAGGTTCGGCACAGCACGCAATGATCGACAAGGTCGTTGAGGCCACAAAGACGGTGAAGGCGCGAATGCCGGACCTCGCCATCGACGGCGAGCTGCAGGCGGATGCGGCACTCCTGAAAAATGTCGGCGACTCTAAAGCGCCCGGTTCGCCTGTCGCAGGCCGTGCCAATGTGCTCATTTTCCCGGACCTCAACTCCGGCAACATCGCCTACAAACTTACCGAACGGCTCACCGGCGGCACCGCGATCGGACCCATCATGCAGGGGCTCGACCGGCCATGCAACGATCTCTCACGCGGCTGCAAGGCCGAAGATATCGTCGATGCCGTCGCGATTACCGCCGTACAGTCACAGGCGCGGAAGACAACGGCTGCCTGATCGCCGTCGTCCGACCCGCAGCATTAACTGAAACGGCATCTCTTTTTGAGAATGCTCAATGGCTGAGGAAAACCGGCAAAATCTTCTACAGCGGAGCCTCGACCGCCTTGGGCCCGGCCTGATCACCGGAGCATCGGACGACGACCCCTCGGGGATCGCCACCTATACTCAAGCCGGTGCCGCGCTCGGCCTCGCAACACTCTGGACGGCCGTACTCACGCTGCCCCTAATGATCGCGGTTCAGCATACATGTGCAAAAGTTGGCATGTGCAGCGGCCGAGGATTTGCTTCCGTACTAAAGACCTACTATTCAAAGTGGTTGCTCTATCCCGCAGTCCTCGGGCTGCTCGTTGCGAACACGATAAATGTAGGCGCCGACCTAACAGCCATCGCGGCGGCGATAAATATCTTTGTTCCGCTCCCGATCTGGGTGCTTGTCTTGCCCATTGCGGTCGGGATCATGGTGCTTGAGATCTGGGGCTCATATAAGCTCATCGTCCGGATATTTAAGTGGCTTACGGTGACCTTGTTTGCGTACATCGTTTCGGCCTTTCTTGCAGGGCCCAATTGGTCAGAGGTGCTGCGGGCAACTGTAATTCCGAATTTCACCTTTAGCTCCGCGTACATAACTACCATCGTCGCGATCTTGGGCACTACGATCTCTCCATATCTTTTCTTCTGGCAAGCTAGTCAGGAGGTTGAGGAGGAGTACTGTACTGGTCGCACCACCCTTACCCAGCGCAAGGGAGCGACCGCGGCGGAGATGCGTAAAGAGGTCTTGGACACGGTAACCGGAATGATCTTCTGCAACGTCGTCTTTTATTTCGTGATCCTTGCCGCGGCATCAACACTGCACCCGGCGGGAAAAACAGAGATCAAGACGGCGGCGGAGGCTGCCGAGGCTCTCAGACCACTAGCAGGAAATTTGGCGACCACGCTCTTCGCGATCGGTCTGATCGGGTCAGGGTTGCTAGCCGTGCCGGTGCTCGCCGGGTCCGCCGCCTATGCTGTATCCGAGACATTCGACTGGCGCGCTCATCTTAATGACAAGCCGAGCAGCTCGTCAAGATTTTACGGCGTCATAGCCGCCTCTACCCTAATCGGCGTAGCGATCGGGATCGCTGACGTCAACCCGATGAGCGCCCTGTTTTGGACGGCGGTGATAAACGGCGTCGTTGCTCCGCCTTTGCTCGTCACTGTGATCTTCGTCGCAAACAACAAGAAAGTTATGCAGGGCCGAGCCAATGGCGTCTGGGTCAATATCCTGGTCGGTCTTGCCGCCGTATTAATGTTCGCAGCGGCTATCGCTATGTTCGTCAGTTGGGGTCAGTAGATCGATGGCTCACCCGGCGGACGGGTTTTCCAGCGATTGTGGATCCACATCCATTGATCGGGATATTGGCGAATCAGCTTCTCGATCTCAAGAGTGTAGGCGGCGGTGGTGTCGATGATGTCCTGTTTGCGATCGCCCGTGTTAGCTGGCTCGATAATAGGTCCATGGACAAAGCGGTACCGCCCCTTTTCTTCTTCCCAAACGCAGAAGGTCGGGAAGATGAGCGCCTCTGAACGGATCGCGAGCATCGCGGCGCCGCTCGAGGTGCATGCGGGGACGCCGAAGAACGGGACGAAAACGCCTTCGCGAGGATGTGCATTGACGTCGGAGAGAATGCCGAGAATGCCGCCATCACGCAGGATCCTTGCCACGAGCATGGCGGAATTCGTCTTGCTGATCGGATTGTTGCCAAAGCGAGTGCGCTTCTCGTTCAGCATTGAATTGAGCTTTGGATTATCCAGCGGCCGGGCTAGGTAGCTGATCGGCTCGTAGAGAGCGGCAAAGCCGAGGACGAGCATTTCCCAATTTCCCAGGTGACCGGCCGTAATGAGCACGCCGCGGCCTTTCTTTTGAAGGTCGTATAGCGATCGTGATGTGTCGTCTAGCTCATAATCGATGAGCTCAGCGAGACGGTTACGGTCATACTTGTGAAATTGGCTGAGGTCTCCGAGGACGCGGCCGAGATTCTCGAATGTACCGTGCAGGACTTGCGCTCGTTCGTCAATAGATTTCTCGGGGAAGGCGATCTCGAGATTCCGCATTCCGGTCCTTTTTAGCCTCGGCAGCAACAGTGGGAGCGCGAGCATGATCCATGTCGTAACGCGGATCGCGGAGCCTCTCGGCAGCAGGCCCAGAAGGCCCAGCGAGATGCGAGCGGCAGCGTACTCGACGTTGATCTGAAGGGTGCTTTTGCGGGCCATCGGGGCGACATCGCGAGTTTACTCCATCAGCCGTAAATTGTTGAACCTTCGGGTGTTACAAAACTCTTACAATGACAGATCTCGCGACCTGTTAGTCTCGAACTTGGGCCTAAGTCGCATTTTATTTAAAGCAAAGATCACGGAGATATTATTTTGCAAAACGTAGTCGAATTCACTCCCGCAAATCGTATCCATTGGCATACCATTTTTTTTGTTGCGGCGTTCCATATTTTGGCAGTTTGGGCGCTCTTCAACTTTAGCTGGGTAAATTTTGCCGTTACAGTCGCGATCTGGTGGATCGCGGGAAGCTGGGGCATCGGGATCGGATATCATAGGTTGCTGACGCACCGTGGGTTTAAGTCGCCGAGATGGCTTGAACGCTTTCTCGCCACCTGCGCAACACTGGCCGTGCAGTCAGGCCCGATAGCATGGGTCACAACGCACCGCATCCACCACGCATTCACCGAGACCGACAAAGATCCGCATAGCCCGCGCAACGGCACGTATTGGGCACATATGGGATGGATCTTTCAGGGCACTGCGCAGATGCAGCCGCAGACGGCGATCAGGAAGTACTCGCCGGACCTTCTTCGCGATCCATATCTCGTCTTTATCGAGAAGTATTACTGGATGACGACCGTTATTGTCGCTGCAGCGTTGTTCGCCATAGGCGGATTCTCAATGGTTCTCTGTGCGATATTCTTGCGCACGGTACTCGGCTGGCACTTTACCTGGCTCGTTAATTCGGCGACGCACCTTTGGGGTTCACGTCGATTTGAGACACGGGACGACTCGCGCAACAATGGCTTTATCGCCGCTGTAACATTCGGCGAGGGCTGGCACAATAATCACCACGCGTATCCCCGCTCTGCACGACATGGGCTGACATGGCGTGAATTCGATCCTAACTGGGTGCAGATCCGTGCGCTCGAGAAGCTCGGCATCATCAAGGACGTTTATGCCCTAGATCTCGAGGCTGAGGAAGCGCAGACCTACATGAAGGCCGCATAGGCGCTACCAGCTACCAGCTGTCATTGGAAACGGTAAACGGGTAAGGATCCGTTTACCGTTTCGCTTTTTACCGTTTACCATTCAAGACATGCGACGTCGCAAAGCTGCGGTCTTCTTCCTTGTCTCGGGCATTTGTCTCGTGGCGATAGCCGTCGTACTGAATGTGAGTTGGGTGCTGCTGAGTTTTCGTGAGGTGGCGCTGCTGATCGTGGGTGTGATCTTCTTTGCAATGATCATCACGGGCTTGACGCTGAATACTATTTTTTTGGTTCGCGAGGTGCGGCGGAATGAGCAGCACGATGCCTTTCTAAACGCAGTCACGCACGAGCTAAAAACGCCCATCGCCTCGATTAGGTTATACCTCGAGACGCTCAAGTCGAGGAAGATCGACGAGGCAAAACGCGCCGAGTTTTACGACGTGATGCTGGCCGACAGCGACCGGCTAATAGCTACGGTGGAGCAGGTGCTGCAGGCGAGCCGAACGCGTGAGAAGGGACGCGGTCTGCATAGAGCCGAAATCGATATTCGTGATCTACTTGACGAGATCGTCGCGACCACTCTGACGCGCTATCACCTGGAGGAATCGTCGATCCGCCTTTCTGTGCCAACCGAGCCGGTGGTGATCTCGGCAGATCGCGAGGAGCTGCGGAGCGCTTTCTCCAACTTGCTCGATAACGCGATCAAATATTCTCCGGATGGGCCCCGGCTCTCGATCCGAGTGGCAGTGCGGTTGCGATGGGTCGATACGTTCGTCAAAGACAGCGGCATCGGGGTAAGTCGTGCGGACCTGAAACGGATATTCAAACGCTTTTACCGCTCCCGTGAGAAGGCCGCCTCGGCGGCGAAAGGCACCGGTCTCGGGCTGGCGATCGTTCGGGCCATCGTGGAGCGACACGGCGGCAAAGTGAGCGCAAATAGCGCGGGCTTGGGAAAGGGAAGCACCTTTATTGTGAGGCTGCCGAGATGAAAATACTTATCGTGGAGGATGAGCAGCATCTGGCTGAGGGGCTTCGCTTTAACCTTGAGGCAGAGGGCTACGATGCGGTTGTCGCAAATGACGGCGAGACCGCCCTCAGGGCGATTAGTGATGCTGATCTTGACGCTGTCGTTCTTGATGTGATGTTGCCGGGGATCAGTGGATTCGACGTGGCAAAGACCTTACGCGAACGGCAGGATTACACACCCATACTGATGCTCACGGCGCGTGACAGACCGGAGGATGTCCTGCAGGGATTTGAAGCTGGTGCGGACGACTACCTTCCAAAGCCTTTCGATCTGGAGATATTCCTTGCCCGGTTGAACGGCCTGCTGCGCCGCCAAAAATGGTCGCGTCAGCCTGATGCAAAGATCAGCGATGTAGTCGAGATCAACGGCCGCACAGTGGATCTCGGTAACCTCGAGCTGCGGCATGGCGGCGAGGCAATTCCGATCACGCTGATGGAGGCAAAGCTGCTGCGTTATCTGATCGAGAACGAGGGAAGTGTCGTTTCACGAAAGGCGATCCTCGAGGACGTATGGCAGCTCCAGGAGGACACCGACACGCGTGCGATCGACAATTTTATTGTACGGCTCAGGCGGTATCTCGAGAACTCTCCGAACGAGCCGAAAATCGTGTTAACGGTTCGCGGCGTCGGTTATAAATATATTGCGCCTTAAACTGTCGCGAACCAATGCGCAATATAGTTTAGCCCTTAGCCTATCAACGGTACCCGAGTCGTGAAATGACCCTGACCTCTTCTCGCCACGCCTCGTGAAGCTCAAACCTCCAGAGCTCGATCTCATGCGTTAGGCATCGGGCGAAATACTCAAAATCACGGTGAAAGCTCCATGCGGGAGCAGCGATGTACACAAGTGCAGGTTTGTCGAGGATCTCACGGCCATTGAAAAGGTCTGCGCGACTCCATAGGCCGCGGCGACGCTGTAACTCGATCTTGCGCCAGTAATCAGCAGCCTGGAAAACGCCCGCACGGTCCGGCTGCGTCTTTAGCTCGATCACGACAAGTCTGCCATCCCGACGAAGTGCGAGGAGGTCGATCTTGTCACGCACAAAACGAAATTGATTGTAGATCGGCGAGAGGATCAGGTTAGCGTCGAGCAGCTTGATGTTGCGGCGAAGGATCGACTCCAGCCAAGCCTCAGGAGCCGATCGGTAGAGCTGATGACGTCTGTTTGGTGCGCCCGCAGCGCGATTGAGCTTTAGCTCATCGACAAGCTGCTCGAGATATTCCCAGCTCGCGTCATTCAGCGGATGCATCAAGCGGCCGGTGCCAAACCATCCCTTCTCTACGCCCAGCATAGTTCGTACTCGAGCGAATGGAAGCCCGTTAAAGCGGAGCGTCTCGCCTTGACGCGTAACGACGATGTCGATGTCATTCGGCGCCAGCTCCGTGATCTTTGACGCCGAGCGTGTGATGTCGAGCGATGCGGGAAGGATCAGCTTTGGCGGCTTCTCGCGAAAGAGTTCGCGGACCGATCGCGAGGGCAATTGAACGAGCCGCGGCGGGTCGGTTTTGCGATCGACTGAGTAGATCTCGATAGATCCCTTGCGATAGTCGGTCAGGAGTGCGTGTAGCTTTTGGAGATTGCGGGCCTGACGCTTCTCGGCAATGAGCCAGACTTTGCGCGCGGGTTTCTTTTTTCGCGAGCTGATCCTCTCAAACCAAAGTATCGCGTGCGTGAGGATCACCTCGGGTGGGAGCTTTGCCGTGATGTCGGCCATGACGGCGAGCGAGGTTTTATCTTCGCCGTTAAACTCGACCTGCGCTAGACGTCCGTTGTCTGCGCTCAAGGCTACACGGCCGAGGCGGACTTTTGGAAAGTTGTCGACGATCAATTTTGCGACGTCATTCGCAAGCTGTAGACGTGCGAGCTCGATCTCGGCGGCAAGCTCGGCCGCGGGCGTTCGCGGCACAAGCCGAAACGTCTCCTGTCCGCGTACGAATGCGCCGGCAACATCGATCGCGAGTTCGTCGCCGTGAACCTCCGCGTGGTTCAGCCGCCAGTTGTGAAATCCCTTGTCGTCGAGAAATCCAAAATGCCGCTTTCCGTCGCTGTCGCTTAGCTCGATCTCACTCGAATAAAGCGGAAACGTCTTGCCCTCCTCACGGACGAGCAGCCACTCGTGCGTGGAGGCGAGGCGTTCGCGAAGCTCCTCGGTCGTCACCATTTGTCGCGCCTCGTTCCGAAGTACTCCACCATCGCCCGGGCCCAATCGGCGTAGCCCTGCTCTGAGGGATGTATACCGTCGGCAAAAAATCCCTCGAGCTTTACGCCCACCGGCTGTGGGTAGTAGACTACGCGATCCATGTCGCTCGTGAATTCGTTGATGTTCTCATCGTGCATTCGAGAGAGATGCCAGAGCAAGTCCTTCGCCGGTCGCGGAATGACGGGTGAGAGGATGATCATCGGACAGTTGGCGATGAATATTACCGCGTCCGGCTGCCACTCGCGCAGGAGCGACAAAAGCTCTAGCATGTCTCGCCGCCACTTCACGGGTGACGAGAGCTTCATCACGTCGTTGCCGCCGATGCCTAGGAGTACGTAGTCGAAGTTCTCATCGGGCATCCGCGGGAGCAGCTCGTCGATGGTTTGACGAGCGGTGATGCCATTTTTGCCCAGCACCCGCCAGTGCACCGGCCGCTGAAGATAGTTGCTTAGATTTAGAGCGAATTGCCCGGTCAGGCCATGCGAATGGTCGCGTGCGCCCAGGCCCGCGACCGTGGATTCGCCCAGGACCCAGAGTTTTGCAGCGCTGTCGCCGGAGCCGATCGTGCCCTCGCCTGGGCCTGCGGCGTCAGGCAGGAGGCCGACCTTCCAACGGGTGATCTGGCCCTGCACGAAGAGCATTGGAGCGATCGGGGCAATGGCCGCGGCGAGTGTAACGTAGCGTCTCTGCAAACGGCGTAAGTTAGCGTCGCTGCGGCTCATCAGATAAAATTCAGGTACACGGATGTATTTGTCAAATAAGGGCCTTGTAACGATCATTATTTTGTGCGGCATCGGACTCGCAGACTCATGCGGGTCCAAGGATACTGCCACGAATTCGCGCTCAAATGTCGCGGCGAATGGCGAGCTTACGAAAGGCGAGCAGACTTTTGCCTCAAAGGAGCCGGACGTTTATCAGACAGAGGTCTATTACTCGAGCGGCGGGACGAGCGACAAATATTTTGTGGCAAGGAACGGCAATGCACGGCGTTTTGACACCTATGTCAAAGATCAATTGTCTGTAACGGAGCTGATCAAGGACAACAACCGTTACGTCGTCGATCATGTGCGAAAGATGTACTATGTCGAACCGCCGAGCGACAAAGGGCCGAAGGTGGTGAATCCCGCGGCTTTGGCATTTTTTCAAAATACACAACATCACGAGTTTGAGGAGATAGGCCGCGACAACAGCACGATCACCTACCGTGCAAAAAAGCTACAGGGTGATCCTGATCAGGAAGTCGTTCTGATGATCGATCAAAAGACGGGCCTTATGGTGCACCAGGAGGTAAAGGGTGCAGACGCGAAGAACTCGTACACTTTCGATCTCAAGAATGTGAAGCAGGAGGCATCGGACGATCTTTTTCAGCTACCCGCCGGCTACAAGCAAGTTACAAAGGACGAGTTCAATCCGCCGATGAAGAATACGAATGCGGCCGCGGCACCGTTGTCAGATAAGCTGAAGACAGAGATCAAAAAAGCTCATGATTGACGCAGCGGCAGCACCTACCGAGATTACTCGGGAGCACTTTGAGCTGGCAAAACGTTCACTGGAGACTCTGCCGTTCTCGCAGCTTATCGGAATGCGGCTCGTCGATCTCAAAATGGACGAGGCGACGATCACGATCGAGATGCGTGATGACCTTCGTCAGCCGTCTGGGGTGCTCCACGGCGGTGTGACGGCGACGTTGATCGATACGGCGATGGCTTTTGCGGTACGGACGCGGCTGCCGCTCGATTCCGCGACGGCGACGATCGATCTTACAGTTCACTACCTGCGGCCTCACACGGCCGGCACCGTGACGTGCATGGCTAAGAACGTGCGTGCCGGAAAACGCATCTTCACTGTCTCGGCTGATGTCTTTAACGAAGAAGGGAAGTTGATCGCGACTGGCTTATCGACGTATACGCGGGTTTGAATCACATAGGAACATAGGGACATAGACCGTTTCTTCTTTTCTCTATGTGCCTATGTTCCTATGTGATGAAAGGTAAATGGAGCAGTTAAGAAAATTCGCCAAGTACTTTGCTCCCTACAAGCGGGTGATGATCGCTGGTGTGGGATGCATTCTTGTGTCTATGGCATTCGGGCTCTTCGTC